>NZ_JADEXH010000001.1:0-229001 GCF_015207205.1 Sphaerospermopsis sp. LEGE 08334
GCTCAAAAACGCTCAGAATCCAGTGAGAGTAAAGCTTTTTAATGGTACACATTATTATTAGTAAATATTCATCAGGATCTTTATAGGGTGAGGACTCCGGGGAATCCTACAACGATTTGTTCAACAACTTGTGCAAGGATTTGTATAAGGAGGCATTTTAAATCCTTGTAGGATTTGTTGCACGATTTGTACAAGGATTTGTACAAGGATTTCAAAACCCCTCCAAAAAGAAAAATCCTTACACAATTTGTACAAGGAATATTATTTTTCATTCATGATTTAATTTCTCTCTTATCTCATCTTCACTCACATTATAAATTGCACTCAACAATTTAATAATTTTGTTCAAGGTTGTTGATCCTGAACTATCACTATTTATCATTAGACGAGAAGCTATGTTAATGGCACTTTCTAAAGGTATAGCTTGATTATCTGATTTGGTGAGAATATCTAATGTCGTTTTAGTAGTAGCACGTTTTTTGTATACTCTGTCATTCATTTCTGGTGAGTGTCCTAAACTCATGGCACGTTTTTCTAGTGGTATTCCTGCCATGATTCCATTCAAATTAGCTAGATGTCTTAATGCATGAGTTTGTGTAATAAACCCGTACTTTTTACCCCAATTTTCTAGATTCTTCCTAGCGTTACTTGCATATCTATGAACCTTTGATCTATCACTATGTCCATCCATAGATACATAAGGTAATGCACAATTTCTAATATCTAATATTTCTATTAGATCAGGGTGAGTAGGTGGTATTAACGGTATAGCTAATCTATACCCTGTTTTAGTAGATGTACCTCCTGTAGTTTCACTGCCAATTACTGCAACCATGTTTACATTATTAAAATCATTCAATCCTAAAATACATACATCATCATTAGTTGTATATGGTTCATGCAGATTTTTTATTGCAAATACTTCTGATATCCTCAATCCATATACAACTTGTAAGGAGAATACATACATCCATTTTTTCCTATTCTCAATATCATTATTGGATAGATTCTCTCTATCATTTAAGACTTTCTCCCTAAATTCCAAAAACTGATCTAGTGATATATTCTCAAGTTTTCTGAATATTGTTTGCGTTAAATCTAGTTTATCTAACTCATTTTTAATGCTATCCAGTCCACATAATTCACAAACTTTCTTAAATGCCTTGACACAATTTATATACGTTTTAGATCCTTTTGTTTTTGTGTTTATTGCACTCATTATCAAAGGTAATGTTATAGTCTTGGATTTGTTAGGAATCAGATCAAAATATTGTCCATATACATCATGATATGTAGTCTCATCAGAAGAATTACCTTTTATTCGTTGTTTACCTGTTTTTTTAGTCCTATTCCAATAAAAATCACTCACTTGGTTAAAACCATCACTAAAGCTTACTAAATTGTTTTTAATCTGTGATTTACCGAGTATATGTATTTCATACCATGCAAAAAAATCTGATTCACTTGTGAATAGTGTTAATGCTTCACTAACTTTGTGTGCTTTGTCTAATGATTGTATGATACCTACTTGTGTAAATTCACAATTACACGATCTCTCATATCGTTTACTACCTATTTGTATCTGCAAGGATATATAAGATTTATTGCCTTTGATAGATCGTTTTAACCCTATTCCTTTTGGTGTATCCTTTTGCGCTTGTTTAAAAATATTTAATAAATCCTGATATCCGTTGTAAGGTGTGTTAGTCATGACTTTTCCCTCATTTGTAATTTTTACCAGTGGGAATTAGAGGGAAAATAAAGCTAAAATCGCTAGATAATAATTCTTAATCAACAAGTAGGATTAATAGGTGCGGCTTTATCTGCTTTTAGGTTATAAATAGCAGGTAAGCTATCAGTAATCAGTATTCAATTTTTCCTATTTCTAACTAGGGTTTGCTGAATAAATGTAAAACCTAGATAAATCAAGGGATTGAGGTGGAAAATCAAGAAATAGATGCAAGATTTTTGAGGGGGATACTCCCAAAAGCGTGCATTTTGGGTTGAATAAATCACAAAATTTAGGGATAACAGATAGCCCAAACTATTGCCTCTTGCCTCTTGCCTTTTGCCTGCCTCCACGAAAAGACTTTTTCAGCAAACCCTAACTAATAGCTGATAGCTGATAACTAATAGCTAAAAACTGACACTAGCAGCAACAATAAAAACCGCATCTGCGAGGGCTACAAATTATGAATATGAAATTGAATATTGAATTTTTAATACCTTTCATTACTGCCACTTTTGTTTATAGTGGGTTTATTTCTGCCGAGGTAAGTAAATCCCAACCTATAGCTACTCACAAAAAACCAAATGTTCCCGAAGTAGTGCAGTCACAATGGAAAATCTTTACTCCCCCAGATAAGAGTTTTCAAGTTTTAATGCCAGTCAGACCAAAAACAAAAACTCAAGTGCAAAAAACCTACATGGGAGAAATAAAATTAAACATATTTGTAGCCCAACCACTGGAACAGGAAGTTGCATATTTAGTCACTTACAATGAATTTCCTTACAGCTATGCTAAGATGACTAGCCCACAACAAATATTGAATCAAGCCAAAGAAAATACCTTAAAAGCAACACAAAGCAATTTAATTAGTGAACGTAATATTCGCAGTTCAAACAGTCATCCAGGTAAAGAAATTCAATATATAGATTCGGCTGGTAAAGTAACTACAAATAGGATGTATGTTGCTGAAGGAAGATTATATCAAGTCATGGCAATAGTTTCTAGAAAACAGCGTTCCACATTAGAAAAAACTATTACCGGATATTTAAATTCCTTTCAGTTAGTTTTGAGAAGATGATCCGATTTTAGATTTTGGATTTTAGATTTTGGATTATAAAAAATACAAAATTTCCCAATGTCTAAAAATTTCTTGTGGCATCTTGCCCGCTATTCCTTAACGGGTGACAAGGTAGTTAGGGGTAGCTGAATAAAGACAAAAGCTAGATAGGGTTTGCTGAAAAATATTTCGTCCTTTCCACTGTGTTCTATCCAGTGCTACCATCCAATAACCATATTTTTGATTTCGCGTCCTTTGTCCCTTCGTGGTTCATTCCTTCTTAAACCTCATCAAGTAATCGGCAATAAGTGATAAGTAATAATATTACCAATTACCCATCACCCATCACCAACTACCAAATTAACTAAGTGCTTCCGCACCACCCACAACTTCCAGGAGTTCCTGAGTAATAGCAGCTTGACGCGCCTTATTATAAGAAAGAGTCAAAGTGCTAATGAGTTGACCAGCATTATCACTAGCATTACTCATCGCAGTCATCCGTGCAGCCAGTTCACTAGCTGCGGACTCTTGTAAAGCTCTTAATAACTGATTGCTCAGATATAAAGGCAACAAAGAATCTAAAATTTGTACAGGATCTTGTTCAAAAATCATGTCACGGGGTAAAGCGCGAACTGTACTCGCTACTTTTTCCCGTTCCACTTGGAACTGACCACCACGGGTTGTTAAGCGGAAAACCTCATCATCTGCGGTTTCCAAACCTTGAGTATCCAAAGGTAACAAGGTTTGTACCACAGGACGAGAACTCACCAAAGACACAAACCGAGTATAAATTAACTCAATTCTGTCTACCTTTTCTGACAAGAACAAAGAAAGCAGTTCATCAGCGATATTAGTAGCTTCTGCTGCTGTAGGAATTTGTTCTAAACCAGTGTAGTTAGCATCAATTTTGTAACCACGACGTTGGAAGTATTGAGTAGCTTTACGACCAACGATAACCAGAGTAACATCTAAACCTTCGGCTTTGAGTTCCTTAGCGCGGTTTTCTGCACGACGGATGACGTTAGAATTGTAACCACCACACAGACCTCTATCACCGGAAACTACCAACAAACCGACAGATTTAACTTCCCGTTTTTTCAGTAGTGGTAGGTCTACATCTTCAAACTTTAAGCGAGTTTGTAGACCAAATAATACTTGTGCCAAACGGTCAGCAAAGGGACGGGTGGCAATTACCTGCTCTTGAGCGCGACGTACTCTCGCCGCAGCCACTAGCCGCATAGCTTCGGTAATTTTTTTGGTGTTTTTGACCGACTGAATGCGATCGCGTATTGCTTTGAGATTAGGCATGATTTAGTCCTTAGTCATTAGTCATTGGATAGGTGACAGGTGACAGGTGACAGGTGACAGAAAGCAGGGGTGCAGGGGTGCAGGGAAGAATATGTATTACCCTTTCCCTCTTGCCTCTTGCCTCTTGCCTCTTGCCTTTTCCCAATCACCAATCACCAATCACCAATCACCAATCACCGATTATGCTGTAGCTAAAAAGGTCTTCTTGTAATCAGCTAAAGCTTCTTTGAGTGCTGCTTCTTCAGCATCTCCCAACACTTTGCTGCCTTGTACTGCTGAGTAGTAGGAGTTCTTACCAGTCTTCAAGTATTCACGGAAACCTCTAACAAAGCTGGTAACTTGGTTTACAGCAATGTCATCTAAATAACCGTTAATGCCAGCGTAAAGAATCGCTACTTGTTCAGCTACAGATAGAGGATCGTTTTGGGGCTGTTTCAACAATTCCCGTAAACGTACACCACGAGCTAACTGATCTTGAGTAGCTTTATCTAAGTCAGAAGCAAATTGCGCGAACGCTTGTAAGTCGTCAAACTGTGCTAATTCTAGTTTAATCTTACCTGCTACTTTCTTCATCGCCTTGGTTTGTGCCGCAGAACCTACACGGGATACAGAGATACCGGGGTTTACCGCAGGACGGATACCAGAGTTGAACAAGTCAGAAGATAAGAAAATCTGACCGTCAGTAATAGAAATTACGTTGGTAGGAATGTAAGCGGATACGTCACCAGCTTGGGTTTCAATGATAGGTAATGCAGTCATGCTACCTTTACCTAATTCATCGCTGAGTTTAGCAGCACGTTCCAACAAGCGAGAGTGAATGTAGAATACGTCTCCGGGGTACGCTTCCCGTCCGGGTGGACGACGTAACAACAAGGACATCTGACGATAAGCCTGAGCTTGCTTAGACAAATCATCATATACAATCAGGGTAGCTTTGCCTTTATACATGAAGTATTCAGCAATAGAAGCGCCTGTGTAGGGAGCTAAGAATTGTAAAGTTGCGGGGTCACTGGCGTTAGCGGCGACAACTACGGTGTAGTCCATCGCGCCTTTTTCTTGTAAAGTTTGGACAACGTTAGCAACGGTGGAAGCTTTTTGACCAACGGCTACGTATACACAAACTACATCTTCACCTTTTTGGTTAATGATGGTGTCAATTGCGATCGCAGTTTTACCGGTTTGGCGGTCTCCGATGATCAACTCACGCTGACCCCGACCTACGGGAATCATGGAGTCAATAGCGGTAATACCGGTTTGCATGGGTTCATGTACAGAACGACGTGCAATAATACCAGGGGCTGGGGATTCAATCAAACGACTTTCGCCAGTTTTGATTTCGCCCTTACCATCAATAGCACGACCCAAAGCATCAACAACACGACCGATTAAAGCATCACCTACAGCTACTTGAGCGATTCTACCAGTAGCGGTAACGGTGCTGCCTTCTTGGATATTGCGGCCTTCACCCATCAATACCGCACCAACGTTATCTTCTTCTAAGTTTTGGGCGATACCAATAGTACCATCTTCAAATTCTAGGAGTTCCCCAGCCATAGCTTTTTCCAAGCCATAGATCCGGGCAATACCGTCACCAACTTGCAGTACAGTACCAACATTAGCAACTTTGACTTCCTTGTCATATTGCTCGATTTGTTGTTGGATAATGCTGCTGATTTCGTCAGGTCTAATTGAAATGCTCATTATGCCTATTGTTCAGTGTTCTTTCAAGACGGAATAAGTTGCTGGTAATTAGTGATTAGTGAGTTGTACAGTAACTTTTACTGTCACCTGTCACCTGTCACCTGTCACCTATCCAACATTAACCATTAGTTAAGCGCAAAGAAAGGCGACGTAGTTGACCACGTAAGCTGGCATCAATAACTTGAGAACCGACTTTGATCACCACACCACCAATTAAATCGGTGTCAATTTTGGTTTCGATTTCTACTTCCCGTGCTTTGGTAATAGAAAGAACCTTTTCTTTCACTGCTTGCAGTTGTGCATCTGTCAAAGGAACAGCAGAAGTAACTTCTGCTAAAACCGTTTGATTCAATTCCCGTAACAGGTTTACATACTGCTGTAAAATTGCTTCTAGAAAAGAAATGCGTCTTCTATCAACCAACAGCAATATGAAATTTCTCAGATAGGGGTTAACACCTTCCCCTAACAATTGTTTGAGCAGATTCTTTTTGGTTTCTGGTTGAATAAATGGGTTATCCAAACAGTTTTGAAGTTCCCCAGAACCAGAAATCAAACTAATGAGAGTCCGTGCATCTGCACCAAACTCTTCTGTCAAATTATTTGTTTGAGCAACGGATAACAAAGCCTGTGCATAAGGCTGGGCTACTTCTGCTGTAGCTGCATTACTTTTCATGGTTTCTAACCTCCCAATTGAGCGATGCTACGGTCAATAATAGTTTTTTGAGCATCCTCAGCAATGCCAGTCTTGAGTTCAGCTTCCGCCTTTTGCAGTGCTTGAGCTACTACTTTTTGACGCAATTGAGAAATTACGCGCTCTAGTTCTGCATTCAAGTCAGCCGCACCAGCAGCTTGCATTTTCTCAATGTCAGCAGCGGCTTGAACCAAAATAGCCTCACCAGCAGCTTTTGCACTTACTTCTGCATCAGCTTTAATTCTGGTAGCTTCAGCTTGAGCTTGCGTTAGCTTTTGTTGCGCTTCTTGCAATTGCTTTGCAGCCGACGCTGCTCTTTGCTCTGCACTCTTAATTGCTGTTTCAATATTTTCTCGACGAGATTTGAGGGTATTACCCAAAACCTTACGTCCGAAAACAAACAGTACAGTAATAATAATGGCAAGGTTAATTAGGTTGGTCTCTAAAATATTAGTATTCAGACCAAAACCACTATGTTCTGCTCCCTCTGCCAGTTCACCTCCGACGGCGGCTGCTTCCGCCATCAATAGTACAAAAGTCCCCATGATTTTCTATCCACAACTGTGCTGCCAAATTCAAAATCTATTGTCAGTAGTCAGTGGTCACTAGTCAGTAGTCAGTAGTCAGTGATTACTTTCTTCACTGTTCCCTGTTCCCTGTTCCCTGTTCCCTTCCCCGACAATTCTGCGAGTTAGCGTTGGCCTATTAAGTCAGCACCTAACAACTTCTCTAGTATTTGGCGACTGAGGGCATCTACCTGAGCTTCTAAGGAAGCTAAAGCTTGTTGTTTTTGCTGCTCAATTTCACCAGCTGCTTTTTCTCTTTGTGCTTGGGCTTCTTGCTGCGCGGCAGCTATTTTCTGAGCCGCTGTTTTTTGCGCTTCTGCTTGAGCTTGGGCAATAATCGCTTGTGCTTGTCTTCTTGCGCCGGCTAGTTCTTGTTCATACTGCTCGGCTAACTTTTCCGCCTTTGACAAGCGTTCTTGGGCATCCAATTGATTGTTACGGACATATTCATTACGTCCATCAATGGCTTTACCCAATGGTTTATAGAGAGTTGCATTCAATATCAGGGCTAAAACTAGAAACTGGATTGCCATCAAGGGCAAAGTCGCATCTAAGTCAAACAAGCCCCCTTCTTTGGCAACTTCTTCTACTGCCAATAAGGTGATCCAGTGTGTCATTGTTGCTTGTTCCTATCTATGGTTGTAGTCCTGAGTTATGATTGGTGGATGTTATGAGTTATGAGTTAGTGAGTCATTAATTCAACTCCTAACTCCTAACTCCTAACTCCTAATTTTTGTCACTCAGCACTCAGACTGTGTACTAATTATGCGAAGGGGTTAGCAAACAACAGTACGAGAGCAACTACTAGACCGTAGATGGTTAACGCTTCCATGAACGCCAAACTGAGCAACAATGTACCGCGAATTTTACCTTCTGCTTCAGGCTGACGAGCAATACCTTCTACAGCTTGTCCTGCTGCGTTACCTTGACCAATACCAGGGCCGATTGCAGCCAAACCAACAGCGAGAGCAGCAGCTAATACGGAAGCAGCAGAAACTAATGGATCCATGATATTCTTTCCTTACTTTATACAGTGGTTAGTTGTTGAACTTGTAGAGTTGTTTAGTAGTTAGCTATCAGCTATAAGCGATCAGCGATCAGATGTTGTTTTTTGGTTGACTGCTCTCGGTTGACTGTTGACTACTTTCTGTCACCTGTCACCTATCACCTGTCACCCTTCGAGTTCGCCACTTGTTTATGCCGGGAAACCCGTCCACCACAGTGGCTCACCTCATAACTGTCACCTGTCACCTGTCACCTGTCACCTTATGACTAACTCTTGTCATCTGAGGGGTTTAGTGATGTCCCTCATGCTCTTCGCCATGATGATCTTCCATCGCTTCACCAATATAGGCTGCGGCGAGGGTGGCAAAAATTAGGGCTTGAATAGCACTTGTGAATAATCCCAAGGCCATTACTGGCAATGGCACAAATAGAGGCACTAGCAACACTAGCACGCCTACGACCAATTCATCAGCTAAGATGTTACCGAATAAACGGAAGCTTAGGGAAAGAGGCTTGGTGAAATCTTCAATAATTTTGAAGGGCAACATGAAGGAAACTGGTTGCACATAGTTGCCGAAGTACCCTAAGCCTTTCTTACTGAATCCAGCATAGAAGTAAGCTAATGAAGTTAACAGTGCTAAGGCAACTGTTGTGTTAATGTCGCTGGTGGGAGCGGCCAGTTCACCTTCTGGCAAATGAATTAGTTTAAATGGAACTAATGCCCCTGACCAGTTGGACACGAAAATAAACAAAAACAATGTGCCGATAAATGGCACCCAGGGGCGATATTCTTTTTCGCCGATCTGGTTTTTTGCTAAGTCCCGAATAAATTCTAGGGCAAATTCCATCAAGTTTTGAATGCCGCTAGGAATGCGTTTAACGTTGCTGCTTGCCAAGATGGAAACCAGTGTTAATACGCCAATTACAAACCAGGAGGTGAGAAACACCTGTCCATGTAGCTTTAAGTTGCCTATTTGCCAGTACAGATGTTTACCCACTTCCAATTCTGCCAATGGAAGGGAGTAAAAGTTCAGAAAATTCAGCATTTTCTTGTTAGTGGGATCGCTTCTCTCATCTTACTGGAGAAACAGAGCGTTTTAAGGTTGCCGGAGCTTTGTGGAGTCAGATATAAACGCCACTCTAACTACATAGATGATGAGTGTGGCTTTATAGGTGAGAAATCCCAAGAATATGGGCATGATTTCCAGTTGTTTCAACTTTGATGCTAACAAAATCAGGATGACTAATAAAGCTAACCTGGTTTTACTCAGCTGTTGTTTCTCTCTGCCTAATCGCTCTACATCTTTGGCCAACATCCTCAAGTAAAGCACACCTGCACACGCCCCTAATAAATAATTTAGAGCAATGTTGAGGGAATAGGAAACCCAAACAGAGATGAAAATGACCCCTGTTAACACAAGCGTGATTACCAACAACTCTTGATAGAGTTGATAAAACTCCTGCATGGAGGAGCTTGCTGGCTGTTTTTCTTCAGAACTAGCTTGAGTATCTTGTTCTGTTGTCGGAGTGGGTACAATTTGTTCTTCTGACAAGCTCACGGGACTTGAAACCAGTACAGCTAAATAGGGTGACTGCACATTCAGTCAGTTGAATCATATCACGCTCTGGTAACAATACTTTAGAAAAAAACAATTATCTTATTTTTTAGGGAACAGGGAACAGGGAATAGAAGGCAAGAGGCAAAAGTTAATATTCTTCCCCTGCTTCCCCTGCTTCTTCTACACTCTCTCGCTGGGTGTCAATAAAAGCAATTGCTGTTTTATGAGTTTCCTGACTCCGTTTAAGTCTAACTTGACTTGGGCTAAAATAGTGGTCAATCTGGCATAACTGTTACATTTTTCCCATGAACTATACTCTGGGGGTTCTCCTGACTGAGATTACGCCCTGAATTAAGATGTGCAAAAATATAAACTAAAACCTGATCTTTTCCCAGAAATAACTATGTCACAAATTACTCTGTCAGAACTCCCCCCTATTCTACAAACTTTAATTAACCAAGCTAAAAAAACAGGTGAAACTCTAACCATCACTGACAATGGTATTCCCTTGGCTATCATTTCTCCTGTTAAGAAAAAATCCCTCCTAGAAGTCTTTGCTAATCTGGAAGATATTGATACTTCCCTAAAACCTTATGATATGGCAGTATTGGCGGCAATTCTTGTCAGGGCTGAATATTTGCAACAACAAGGGTTTTCATGGGTGGGTTTCTGTGAGTTAGATTCTGATCTTCAACCTTGGGATAAAAATGGTGTAAAAAAACCTATTCTTAGTGATCTCTATAATGCTTCTCATGTATGGGTTTATCGAGATTTTTTGGTGGAAGATGTGGATGAACTTCCTGAAGTTTGGTTTTATTAAAACGGATTACGCACATCACACCCTACACCATACATTTTAAACCTTATATCCAGGTGTTAATAAAAGCAATTGCTGTTTTATAAGTTTTCTAACTCCATTTAAGTCTAGCTCAGTTTGGCTGATAATGTCGGCTATTTTGGCATCACCATCACATTTCTGCATAAACTCAAATTCCGCATCTGATAAATTAATGATTTGGTAATCGTAGTTAAATATACATTTGCTGGGAAACCCATCTATACAGGGGTTAAGCTCAGGAATGGTTGCTAATAAGCTGTTATCTTCTTTCCAGTCGTATTTGGTTAATGGAGGACGGGTGAGGAAAAATTCATAATGTGTTACTTCGGGATTCAGTAATTCTATCAAGCGATAACGTTGACGTTCTGTTAATTCTCCCGCTCTCTCTATTAACTCTGGTGCTTTACCCAATAGGGTTTCTAAATCCCAAAACCCAGGATTGGAAAATCCCACAAAGTCTAATTCTGAAGCGTCTATTAATTCAAACAATGTATCAATATTATAGTCTGTTTCCTGGGGATGAACGTACATATCCGCAAAACATTCATCTCGCTGGTTTTCCATTGCCCATCTTTCTTTTTCTCTCTTGACAAGACGGTTATTTTCTGGTAAAGAAGCAAAGATTTTTCTGCCGACTTGCACCCCATCACGATAGTCACCGCGTTTGTTAACTTGAAGAAGTGCGATCGCTTTTTGCATTAGTTGTATTTCCCATCTTCCCAATTCTCCATAGACAAAAATGTGCATTAACCCACCAGGAGCGAGTTTTTTCGCTAATGCTTGAATACCACGAATGGGATCTGGTAGATGATGAAGCACACCAACGCAATTAATTAAATCAAATTGTCCTGGTATTTGTTCCACATCGTAAATACTCAGGTGATGAAATTCTACACGGTCAGCACCGGAACTTTGACAGCGTTTTTTTGCTACTTCTAGTGTACCCGCACTTAAATCAATTCCGACTACCTGCGCGTGGGGGTTGAGATGTACTAAATATTCTGTACCGACTCCTGAACCACAACCAGCATCTAAAATGCGGATATTTTGGTTTTGTGGTTTTCTCCCTGTGCAGAAGTTGTAAGCAGCTAACCAATTCCATCGCCAATTATATCCTGGTGGTGGTTCATCTAGGATAGGTTCGGGGGGGAAAGGGTAGGTATCGTAGAGTTTCGCAACAGCAGCACTTACTTGGGAGTCGGACATGATCAGGAATAACGCAGCATTTCTGAGTTTAGCGGATGGGGGGATTTTGGGGAAGGTTGAACAGGTAAATTATTTGTTTTCAGTTGACTCAACTAAAATGTTTTTAATTTCCTGTGGGGTGATATCTTCTTGATCTGATTTAGAGTAAATGGTTAATAAAAGTACATTGGTTGGTGATTCAACTTGATAAATGATGCGATAACCAGCACTTTTGCCTTTTTGAATGTTGCTATTTTTAACTCTGACTTTAAAAACAATGTAATTTTCACCCAGTCCAGATATTCTATCACCTAAAAAATTGCCGATTTGAATTTGCTCAATTATTGCTTGAGTATCAGAACGAATATTCCGATATTTCTTAGCAAGATAACGCAAGTTTTTTTTTGGTATTCAGGTGTTAATTCTATTTCTAATATTGGCAGTTCATTCGACATCTATTCCCTCCCACATTTGAGATAGGGGAATACGTTTTCCAGCTTTTGCTTCTTGTACTGCTCTCTTTAAACTAGCTTTGATTTCTTCAATAGGAGTATCATCATTATCAGTTTCTAATTCATCTGTAGGTTCAGTAAAAAGAATTATTACTCTGACTTTTCCGGGTATTTCTACATTCAGGGGGTTGTCTAAAAATAATTCCCCTTTTTCATCAATGTTACCTGTGACTTCTATTGCTTTCATTTGTTTATCCTAATGGTTATTTATATTTAGTTTAACGGTTGTTGGCAATTTTGAGTTTGATGACTTAATTTTTTGATGAAAAACATTATATGAATGTACTCGTTTTTGGGCGCTGCTTGATTACAGTTTAGGCAAGATATTGATTCCGTGAAAACACTCATGTTAAAATTAGTATTAATGGGTAAGATATGAAATATAATATTTTGCATCTAGTTGTGATTGACCAGGAGTGTAAATAATGGCGGTAGGTTTACCTGAGTTTGTAGAAAACCCTGAAAATCGTTGTCCGGTAATTCTTTTGTTAGATACTTCTGGTTCGATGTCATAAAAATATTACAGTATAAAAAATTGCCGCGAGTTAGGGTAGCGCACTTTGTTTATACCCATAACGTCATAATCATAAGTTATTTGAATGGAATTATTGCAAAACAAAGGTATATTTTTATAGGTAAGATCGCGTTTGCTTGCCTAAGTAACTCTTTTAGTAATATACTGTTAGGGGTGGGGTAAATATGTAAATAAAGGCGATCGCTCTCAAACGATCAATATATAGTTACGTTTATCAAGACACTGCAAAAATCAGTGTTTTGGTTATTGGTGGTATTCAATCATTTTCTTAGATCAAAAATTCTATTTTGGACTTTAAATCATGGATGAAAAAGCACTTAAACAAGCATTAATTAACCTTCCTGATGATTCAGCAGAGGCTATTGTGCGCGATAACTTTATGCCCCATTTTTTAAAGGCACTGGGTTTCAATGCAACTGAAATTTACCCACAGTACAGCACAGGAAAAGGAGCAGAAAAAGTTGACTATGCTTTACGTCATAATCAAGATGATAGTGACGTATTCTTACAGACTCAATCTCATCCTTATATTTTAATAGAAATAAAAGGAAAAGATTGTAATCTGAGTGAAGGGAGTAAAGACTATCACTCAACTTTTAAACAACTCAAAGGTTATTTACTTGCTGAGAATTGTAAAACTGTACAATGGGGAATCATTACTAATTCACAGCATATACAGTTATTTAGAAAGCACGGTAAAGTAATACATCCTGCTTCTCTCTGTCTAGAAATTAACGAAAATAATGTTCATGAAATTGCTAAACAAATTAGGCAAAAAATTGAACATACACCCAAAGCTTTAACGGTCGCTATTTATAATAACAAAGGTGGGGTTGGCAAAACTACTACTACGGTTAATTTAGCAGCTATTCTCACCCTTTTAGGTAAAAAAGTATTGACGGTAGATTTTGATCCAAATCAAAAAGATTTAACTACTTCTTTAAATTCTAAACCACAAAAATCTACTTTATTTTCTCTTTTGGAAGATAAAAATAATTTAGTTTCTTTTCAAGATGTTTTGCAAACATATACAGTAGAATTTAAAACTCTAAAGAAAAGTGTGAGTTTTGATATTATTCCTTGTGATCATGATTTAGGAGATAAACCAGAAAGTGAAATTATGCAATTCTTTCAAATAAATAGATTGCGTCAAGTTTTAAGCAAGGTAAAATATCATTATGACTACATATTAATTGATGCTCCTCCAAACTGGCGGTTTTTTAGTCAATGTGCTTTACTTGCATCAGATGTTGTACTAATTCCTACTAAACATAATAATCTTTTTTCTTTAGAAAATGCGGCTAAAGCTATCCGCGAGTTTATTCCAGAAATACAAAAGGTTAAAAAAGATGGTTCTCCAATTGCATTACCTATTTTTTGGAATGGAGAAAAGATCACTGATGCTGCAAAATTAACAGCACAAAAAGCTATTGATCATATTATTAGCAAAGATAAAAGTTTGTTACCCTATTTCTATCCGCGTTTTACTAATGCTAAGAAAGATCGTCATATCTTTGAAATACCAAGCTATGCGAATATAGCAAATGCAACTTTTTCTTTAATACCTGCGGTTTATAAAGACAAAACTGCTCGTGATTATTATTTAGCTTTAGCAAAGGAGTATTTTCTACAATGAAATTAGACAATATTGGAAATTTAATGTATCTGTACATGAAAGAAATTACCCCTGGTGAAAGTATAGATACACCTGATTTTTTAATCAAGTCTACAGCAAAAGCATTAAATGAATTAGGAGGACGTAACTGGATACCTGTGATAGTTAAAGAAACAGGAGAAGACGAATATCAAGTAATTGGTAATTCCTTGATTTATGCAGTTGCAGAAGCCGCAGGTTTAGAGAGAATTTGGTGTATTATTGCTGATGATAGTGAAAATACAGCAAAAATCAGTAAAATTCTTGCAGGTGAAATTTTACCAAAAATCAATTTAACCTATGCTACGAGAGATGAAATCAAAGCAGCATTAGAATATTTAATTGAAAAACCTGGAAGCAATTTAAAAGGTGTAAAATTAGCAGTTGCGACTAATAGAATAGATGAAGCACCGCGTAAATATTGGAAAAATTTAGATCCAATTACAACTTTGAGATGTGGTATCACCAAAGCAAAGTTAAAGGATTTAAAGCAGGTTTTTTATTTAACACCTGAATCATTACCAGAAGTTATTAAAGATCCGGCAATTTTGAAAACATTAACTGTAACGGAATTAAAGAATATGGCTAAAAAACGTGGTGTTGTGGGTTTTAGTAAGAAAAGTAAAGATGCTTTAGTTGAATTATTAAGTGAGTGATTTTGAGTTGACATAGAGGGGGTAAATTTTTTAAGACACAAGTTTTCTCTTGACCTAAAAAAAACGAAGTTATTAGATACTGATATCAGGTCTAATTAAAAATTCCTAGTAAACAACACAAATAAAGGACAAAACAAATGCTATTAACATTAAGTAGTGAATTTGGTGATATTACAGTAGAAACAAATAATGATGAACCAGATATCATGTCAGAATTAACTGTTAAATTAGCTGATGAAATTAACCCTGACGATATAGAAGGTAATGCTTTTATATTAGACTGTATAAAAAGTGCATTATGGGAAGAGTTATCAGAATGCTATGGACATTATGGACATCTTATAAATCCTGATGCAATATCTAATTCAGATTTAATTGCTGCTGTACTTAATTTACCATCTTTTAAAATAGTTGGTAAGATACCAGAATTAGATTATTCAAATTATGAACCATTACCAGATGACGTAGAAAGCTAAATCTACTACTAAATAGGTGTAGTTTCCTGATTTTGTCTGAATCAGGATAACCAGGATTTGAGGATGTACAGGATTGTTATTGATAGATTGTCTGTGAATATTTAATGATGATAAATTTTGATGCAGATAAAAAATATATTTCCTATAATTCAAAGAAAACCATAAATTATCAAAAACATCCTGTAAATCCTTTAATCATGGACATCCTGATTCAGACAAAATAAAACATCCTAAAAATCCTTTAATCTTGGATATACTGATATAGCTTGTGCCAGACTATCAGACATTTGAATATTATTGTGGTATAATTATAACAAAAACTAACTTACTGTATCTATGAATATTCTCCTACAAAAAGCATTTGGTGTAGTTTCACAACTACCAGAAACCGAACAAAATGAAATTGCAGAAATAATTTTTGCCAAATTAGCTGAAAAATTAGGTCAAAAATCACCTCCATCAACACTTGTAGACTTTATGCAGTTTGCTGGTATTGCTAATGCAGAAGAAAGAGTAATATTGCAAAATCTGGAACAGGAAATAACAGCACAAAGATTATTAGATTTAGAAAGAGAGATTGAATTATGAAAAAAGCCTTATTAGATACTAATATGATATCGTATTTCTTGCGAGGAGATATACAGGTTGTCAGCAAATTTCGGGAATATCAAAATTTTCATAGTTATCTGACTTTTTCTGTGCTAACTTATTATGAAATCAAAAGCGGTTTATTGTATAAAAATGCGAAAAATCTTTTACGACAATTTGAAATTCTTGCTAATAGTAGCGAAATTTTACCTCTTGATGTCAATACCGCAAACTTTGCCAGTATTATTTATCAAGATTTACGTCAAAGAGGTTTATTAATTACCCCTATTGATTTACTAATTGCTGCTTCTTCTATTCAATATCAATGTGTTTTAATTACTGCTAATGTTAAACATTTCCAAAACATCCCTAATTTACAATATGATAATTGGTGTATTATCTGAATTAGGACACCTTTGGGGAATTAAAAATTAAAAATTAAGAATTAAAAACCATTGATGATAAACTATGAATCAAAACAATTTACTAGAAATATTAAAAAATAACCGCTTGATGCAAACAGAAGCACAAATTACAAATTTTGAAAATACTTTAATTTACATAGCTGAAAATCCTAATGAAAATGATTTATCTGCCTATCATCTGATTTTAGATGATCAATGTCAACAACCCGAAGTGATGTTTAGCTTAATTCATTTTCTGGAATCTTTTGATATGGAAAAACAAATTACAGCATTTATTGAAGTTGTTCCTCAATTAATGATAACTGCACCTGAATGGACAAGAATTATTCACAACCGGATTTTAAATGATGAATTAGCTTGTCAAGTTTATCAAAACCTATTACATTCAGCTAATTTAAACACTCCTCATTTTCTCTATCATCTTTTAGAGGAAAGTATTATCAATAAATTGCAAGTGCGAGAAAGTGTATTAACGTGATTGTCTCAATCAGGATAACCAGGATTTGAGGATGTACAGGATTGTTATTTGTAGATTTTCTGTGAATAATAAAAATATATTCTCTTGTCTGAATCAGGATAACCAGGATTTGAGGATTTACAGGATTGTAATTTTTAGATTGTCTGTGAAGATTGAATAATTATAAATTCTGATTCAGATAAAAAATATATATTTCCTATCATTCAAAGAAAACCATAAATGGTCAAAAACATCCTGAAAATCCTTTAATCCTGGACATCCTGATTCAGACAAAATAAAAAAATTATGATAACATATTTAATTAAGTAAACTTAAAACAATCTCCAATTATGCAAGTAACCATTAACTTACCAGATCAATTCACAAGTAAAGTGATTAATAAATGGGATAACTTACCACAAAAAATCCTCAATAATCTTGTAATGGAAGCATTTAAAGAAAGATTAATTGATTTTAATGAACTAAAAGATTTACTAACTTTTAATTCTGACACTGAACTCAAAGCATTTTTAATCCAAA
This sequence comes from Sphaerospermopsis sp. LEGE 08334, assembly GCF_015207205.1. Classification (NCBI taxonomy): domain Bacteria; kingdom Bacillati; phylum Cyanobacteriota; class Cyanophyceae; order Nostocales; family Aphanizomenonaceae; genus Sphaerospermopsis; species Sphaerospermopsis sp. LEGE 08334. Next base: position 17,483 of record NZ_JADEXH010000001.1, read on the forward strand.
ATAATATTCTCCATTCCGCAGGTTTACTTAACTTATATGGTGCTTGTGCTGATATTGAATTTGCAACAGATGATGATTTAATCGGGGTTAATGATGAACAATAAATCCTTAATTTATTTACTAGATACAAATGTTTGTATCATGTATCTCAAGGGTAAATCTCCTAGTATTAATCATCATCTTGATAATTTAGAACCGGAAAAAATAGCAGTTTGTTCTGTAGTCAAAGCTGAATTATTTTATGGTTCTAAGCGTAGTAATAATCCTCAAAAAGCTGTTGCTGTACAAAAGATGTTTATAGAACAGTTTGTTTCTTTACCTTTTGATGATGAATGTGCAGAAATGTATGGCAATATTCGCGCTGATTTAGCAAATTATGGAACTCCTATTAGTTCCAATGATATACAAATTGCTGCTATTGCTTTGGTGAATAATTTAATTTTAGTGACTCATAATGTTAGAGAGTTTAGCAGAGTTAAAGATTTAGAAATTGAAGATTGGGAAGTTGTTTGATAGCGTAGCGTGGCGTAAGCCATATCAGGATAACCAGGATTTGAGGATGTACAGGATTGTTATTTGTAGATTGTCTGTGAAGATTGAATAATTATAAATTTTGATTCAGATAAAAAAATATATTCTCTATCATTCACAGAAAACCATAAATGATCAAAAACATCCTGTTAATCCTTTAATCCTGGACATCCTGATTCAGACAAATATCATCCTGAAAATCATTTAATCCGGGAAATCCTGATTCAGACATTATTAACCAATACTCCAATCTTCTAAACGCAAATTTGGAACTTTTTCAAAATCCTTCCAATTACGAGTTACCAAAACCCCATTAACTGATAAAGTAATTGCAGCAATACGTAAATCTTGAGTACCAACGCGGATTTTTTGCTTAACTAATTCAGTGTAAATATTACCCGCAGCTTCGGTAAATTGTAGGACATTTAGACTATTTATGTCTTCTAATGTATCCTCTAACCTAGCATAAGCTAAAACTAATTCATTCGCTGATTCGCACCTGTTAATAATATTCATTCTTCCCCGTAGTTGTTCTGTAGCGGTGATAATAGTTATGGCAATATCTTCAGGATTAAACCTAGTTAATCGCTGTCTAATCAGTGAATTGCCTCTCTGTAATAAAGATAGATGATCTGTATCTAATATTCTTAAATCTTCCACTTATTTATTAACCTTTATTCATTAATTGCATCTAGTTCACGACGATATTCTTCTATATATTCCAGCATTTGATCGAATTGCGGATCATCTTTATATTTACCCGCTATTTTTAACCAAGGATTTTCTGTTTTTGGTGCGGCAATTTCTAAAGTCACAATCTTAGCATTTCCTAAACGTGCTTGCAGAATTTTATCTAATGCTTCTATTGCTTCTGTTTCTGTATTTCCTATCCCTTGACATTCTGGTAAACTTAATAATGTCGCTTTCACTGTTCCATCTGCTTGATTTTCAATCAATAAGTCATAAGTTGATTTAGGTGCAATTTTCAGTGAAGATTGAAACGCAGATTGTTTAATATCTAAAATCATAAGTGTTTCACGTTTTTGTTAGTAAGCTAATTATAGCATTAATCACATAAAATATACACTTATTTTCGGTATTATTTTTGTGATTCAGACAAATAAAACATCCTGTAAATCCTTACATCCTGGATATCCTGGTTCAGACAAATAAAACATCCTGAAAATCCTTTAATCCTGGACATCCTGATTCAGACAAATAAAACATCCTGAAAATCCTGATTCTGACAAAAAATATCATCCTGTAAATAATTACATCCTACCTATCAAACCAATTGATACTTTCTATTATTTGATGGGCATATTTAGACATATCATACAAACAATAGTCATACATTAACCTGAGTATTTACATTTAAATTAATCCATACACATAAAAAATAATTTATATTTACTTACAAATCACCAAAATATTAAAAAATTATAAAATAAAAAGAAATCAGCTACAAAATATGCTGAAAGCGAATGTAACATAAACATACAAAACTTCAACATTTCCCAGCCTGTCTAGAGTAGGTACTTATGCCAATAGGCAGATTTAGATTACAGAATTGACATACTTCTTAATAAATTAGCAGCGTTACCGCAAAACGTTCTAATCTAAAAACTGAACTGGGTTAATTTACTGGCAGTTTGACTGGCGTACTATACATAAATACACCAATATGTCAAGCCAAAAATCAACTCAGACTTAACACATAAACTTATTTATAGGAGTTTAAGAAATCCGATGAGTGTTAAGGCAAGTGGTGGAAGTTCAGTTGCACGTCCGCAACTATATCAAACCTTACCTGTAGCGACCATTTCCCAAGCAGAACAACAAGATCGCTTTTTGGGAAAAGGTGAACTAACTGAACTAGGAAGCTATTTTGCTTCTGGTGCAAAACGTTTAGAAATCGCGCAGATCCTCACCGAAAATTCTGAGATCATTGTTTCTCGTGCGGCTAACCGGATCTTCGTTGGTGGTTCACCAATGGCTTTCTTAGAAAAGCCCCAAGAACCGGAAATGGCAATGGTGGGCGCTGGTGCTAATGTCCAAGAAGGCATGAAACTAGGAACAGTCACCTACGTTGAAAGTCGTGGTGGCTTCTTTGAAAACCTCCGTTCCATCTTCAACACTTCCGCAGGTGGTCCCACACCTCCTGGTTTTAGACCCATTAACGTTGCTCGTTATGGTCCTGGCAATATGTCCAAGAGCTTACGGGACTTGTCCTGGTTCTTGCGCTATGCTACCTATGCCATTGTTGCGGGTGATCCTAATATCATCTCTGTAAACACCAGAGGTTTGCGGGAAATCATTGAAAACGCTTGTTCTGGTGAAGCTACCATTGTAGCTTTACAAGAAATTAAAATTGCTTCCTTGTCATTCTTCCGCAAAGATCCTGAAGCAACAGAAATCGTGACTCAGTACATGGATGTGTTGCTGACTGAGTTCAAAGCACCTACACCATCTACAAAAGTTCGTCAACGTCCTTCCGGCGATCAACAAGGTTTACAACTACCTCAAATTTACTTCAACGCCGCAGAACGCCGTCCCAAGTACGCTATGAAGCCTGGTTTGTCTTCTAGCGAAAAAACTGAAGTAGTCAAAGCTGCTTACCGCCAAGTATTTGAGCGCGATATTACCCGTGCTTACAGCTTATCGATCTCTGACTTAGAATCAAAAGTTAAAAATGGCGATATCTCCATGAAGGAGTTTGTTCGTCGTTTAGCTAAATCTCCCCTTTACCAAAAACAGTTTTACCAGCCTTTTATTAACAGCCGGGTAATAGAACTTGCTTTCCGTCACATTTTGGGACGTGGACCAAGCAGCCGGGAAGAAGTGCAAAAATACTTTGCAATTATTTCTAACGGTGGTTTACCCGCTTTAGTGGATGCTTTGGTAGACTCCAAAGAATACGCAGATTACTTTGGTGAAGAAACCGTTCCCTACATCCGGGGGCTGGGTCAAGAAGCTCAAGAGTGTCGCAACTGGGGACCACAGCAAGACCTGTTTAAATACAGTGCGCCTTTCCGCAAAGTTCCCCAATTCATTACCACCTTTGCTGCTTACGAACAACCATTACCCGATCAACATCCCTACGGTTCTGGTAATGATCCGTTAGAAATTCAATTTGGCGCGATTTTCCCGAAAGAAACCCGCAACCCCAGCAGCAGTCCTGCACCTTTCGGTAAAGATACCCGTCGGATCTTGATTCACCAAGGACCTGGTATCAATAATCAACTCAGTAAACCCGGTGCGCGTGGTGTTGCTCCTGGTACTTTGGGCGCGAAAGTGTTCAAATTAGACCAGTTACCCGGTACTATGAGCAGAAATGCTGGTAAGGGTACAAGTGTCAAATTCTCTGAAAGCTCTACCCAAGCGGTAATCAAAGCTTGTTACCTGCAAGTATTCGGTCGTGATGTTTACGAAGGTCAACGCCTGAAAGTTGCGGAAATCAAACTGGAAAACGGCGAAATCACCGTCCGCGAGTTTGTGCGGATGTTGGCGAAGTCTGATTTATTCCGCAAAATGTACTGGACTTCCTTGTATGTTTGTAAAGCGATTGAATACATTCACCGTCGCTTGTTAGGTCGTCCTACCTATGGTCGTCAAGAAAACAACAAGTATTTTGATATTGCTTCTAAGAAAGGCTTTTATGCTGTTGTTGATGCCATCCTTGACACTGTAGAGTACAGTGAAGCTTTCGGTGAAGATACCGTTCCTTATGAGCGTTATTTAACACCTGCTGGTGTATCCTTGCGTCAACTGCGTGTGGGAACTATCCGCGAAGATATCAACAAAGTTGAGAAGGAAGAAACTCCTCGCTTTGTGGAGTTGGGTGAAGTTAAGGAAATGCGGACCCAACCAGATATTGATTTCCGCATTAACCAAGGTGTTACTAAGCAGCGTGAGCAAACCAAGGTCTTCAAACTGATCGCTGGTATTGGTGATAAGGTTGCGGTAAAAACTTTGATTGGTGCTGCTTACCGTCAAATTTTCGAGCGTGATATTGCTCCTTATGTTGCTGGTAACGAGTTTACTGATTTAGAAAGTAAGCTGAGTAACGGAGAAATCACTGTTAAGGAATTTATTGAAGGTTTGGGTTACTCTAACTTGTACCTGAAGGAGTTCTATACACCTTATCCCAACACGAAAGTGATTGAGATGGGTACTAAGCATTTCTTAGGCCGTGCGCCAATGGATCAGGCAGAAATCCGTAAGTATAACCAAATTTTGGCTACTCAAGGTATTAAAGCCTTTATCGGTGCAATGGTGAATAGTGCTGAGTATATTCAAGCTTTTGGTGAAGATACTGTTCCTTACCGTCGCTTCCCAACTTTACCTGCGGCTAACTTCCCGAATACCGAGAAGCTTTACAACCAGCTAACCAAGCAAAATGATGATTTGGTTGTACCTAGCTTTGAAACAGTGAAGCCCCGGATTAAGACTGAGAATACGCCAATGTTAGCGAATGCGATCGCAGATTTGGCGGCTCAAGCTAGACAAATGGACAAGACCAAACCCTTGTTCATCGAGTTAGGTCGTTCTTTTAACGATGGTCGTGGTCAGTCGGTAGAAGTTGGTGTTGGTACAAGTCGCCGCAAACCTGCCCGTATTTTCCGCGCTACCACTGGTACAAATTCAACTGAAACCAATCAGGTAATTAACGCTATCTATGTTCAGGTGATGGACGTATTTAGTGGTCAAATTCCTGAGTATTTCCGTCGCAGTGATTTAGATAGCAAACTGCGTAACGGGGAAATTACCGTGCGTGAGTTTGTCCTAGAGTTGGCAAGTTCAGAAATTTACCGCAAGCGTTTCTACACACCCTATCCCAACACCAAAGTGATTGAATTTTTATTCCGTCACATTTTGGGACGCGCACCCGCAACTCAAGGCGAAATCCGTCAATATAACAAAATATTGGCTGATAGCGGTTTAAGGGCGGCTGTTGAAAGTATGGTGAATAGCCCAGAATACGCTCGTTACTTCGGTGAAGATGTTGTACCTTACAACCGCTTCCCATCTTTACCTGCGGGTAACTACTTGGGTAGCGTGAAAGCTGAAGCTGACCTCGTAAAACAATCTTGGTCTAGCTTGTCTCCTTCTGTTTTAACCGGTCGCGGTGGTAGATAGGTGACAGGTGACAGGTGACAGGTGACAGGTGACAGTGAAGAAAGCAGGGGTGCAGGGGGGAGAGAATATTAACTTTTGCCTTTTGCCTCTTGCCTCTTGCCTCTTGCCTTCTGTTCCCTGTTCCCTGTTCCCTCAAAATGAGCATTTCTGAAAGAAAATATTACAAAGTATTAAGAGCAGTAATAAATGCTCAACATAATGCCGGAGAATATTTTGCGGAAGGATAATTAAATTTTTCAACTTATGTACTTTTGTTGAGTAAATGTGACTCACTTTGTACTAAGATGCAAAACAGTTATCAATCAAATCAAAGTCTTACCAGTTTAAAAACTGGTGTCATTAGTTTTGGAGGAATCCATTAATGAGTATCGTCACGAAGTCCATCGTGAATGCTGATGCAGAAGCTCGCTACCTCAGCCCTGGTGAATTAGATCGCATTAAGAGCTTCGTTTCTGGTGGCGCACAACGTCTCCGCATCGCTCAAGTATTGACCGACAACCGCGAGCGCATCGTTAAGCAAGCTGGCGACCAATTGTTCCAAAAGCGTCCTGATGTTGTTTCTCCCGGTGGTAACGCTTACGGTAAAGAAATGACAGCTACCTGTCTTCGTGACTTAGACTACTACTTGCGTCTTGTAACCTACGGAATCGTTTCTGGCGATGTCACCCCCATCGAAGAAATCGGTATCGTTGGTGTACGTGAAATGTACAAGTCCTTGGGTACTCCCATTGACGCTGTTGCTGGTGGCGTTGCTGCTATGAAAGCTGTTGCTTCTACCTTGTTGTCTGCTGAAGACTCAGCTGAAGCTGGCGCTTACTTCGACTACGTTGTTGGTGCAATGTCATAGGTTACAGCTAATTAACTGCTGAAACTGAAAACTGTTGCAATCAATCTGGAAATAAGGAAATAACAACAATGCAAGACGCAATTACCTCTGTAATTAATTCCTCTGACGTTCAAGGTAAATACCTTGATACCGCTGCTTTAGAAAAGCTCAAAGGTTACTTCGCTACTGGTGAACTGCGCGTTCGTGCAGCTACAACCATCAGTGCTAACGCTGCTGCGATCGTTAAAGAAGCTGTAGCTAAATCCTTGTTGTACTCTGACATCACCCGTCCCGGTGGTAATATGTACACCACTCGTCGTTACGCAGCTTGTATCCGTGACTTGGATTACTACTTGCGTTATTCCACCTACGCTATGTTGGCTGGAGATCCTTCCATCCTCGACGAGCGTGTATTAAACGGTTTGAAAGAAACCTACAACTCCTTGGGTGTACCCGTAGGCGCTACCGTTCAAGCTATCCAAGCTATGAAAGAAGTAACTGCAAGCTTGGTTGGTCCTGACGCTGGTAAAGAAATGGGCGTTTACTTCGACTATATCTCCTCTGGCTTGAGCTAGGAGTTAGCTTTGCACTTATAATTTAGGTGCGGCTTGATTAAGGTCTGGAAATCAACCATGAGTTCTAGGTCGTTCTATTGCTTACTAAACATGAGTATTAGCGGTCTAGTGTTGATGTTTGATTTCCAGGCTTTGAAATGTAAGGAGTCAGGAGTCAGGAGTCAGAATAATATTTAATTTATTTATTTATTTTGGCTTGGTAGATGGAGATTTGACAACTGACGGCTAAATCATTTCAATCCTTACAGATAAATTAAAGAGTTGTACTCAAGATTTTTGAGATAAAAAAGTTTTTCCAGACAAACACGGAGTTTAGAAAAAAATGGCTCGTTTATTTAAAGTAACTGCTTGTGTTCCCAGCTTAACTCGCACCCGCACCCAACGCGAATTACAAAATACTTACTTCACTAAGTTAGTTCCTTATGAAAACTGGTTCCGTGAACAACAACGGATTCAAAAAATGGGCGGTAAGATTGTTAAGGTAGAATTAGCAACTGGTAAGCAAGGTACAAATACTGGTTTGGCTTAATTTCTATACATACATCAGAGATTATTTTGGTAGATTTTTTAGGGGTCAGTGATGGCCTCTTTTTTTATTGATAGCAGGGAATAGGGATGTCTGAATCAGGATGTCCAGGATTAAAGGATGAACAGGATGAAAATTTATGAGAACTATTGAGCTTTCCCAATCTACATTAACAATATCTGAATTATTAGAATTAGCGGAAAATGATACTGTAATTATTAAGAAAGCTGATGGGAGAGAGTTTGTTTTGTGTGTGGTTGATGATTTTGCTGCTGAAGTTAAAGCACTGCAAGAAAATCAGGAATTTATGGACTTTTTAGCCCGACGTTCTCAATCTGATCAACGAGTATCTTTAGAGGAAGCGCGTAAACGTTTGGGTATTTGGTAATTAAGATGCAATTTGCAATGTGTTAGGTTCAGGGATAGATTCACCTTCTGCTTCCCAAGCTTCTAGGTACATTTCGATTACTTCTTCTCCATTTTTAATTGCTTCTTCACGAGTTTTTCCGTGGGTGCAAGGCATGATCACAAGATGGCTAAATTCGGGAATTGTAACTAGGAAAAGTTGGTCTTCCTTTGACCATTGAATAATCATACTGTATTGACTCATTAATTTTGCTCCTCTCCTAATTCTTCCAGTTCAGTTAATAACTTTGCTAATTGCTTTTCTAGATAAAGTGGAACATCATCTCCATCTTTACCTGGAATTGTTAATGTTTTCCTCAGTAAAGGATGTTTCCATCTCTCATGACTGCCTTTCCCACGCTTTGGTAGATACACAAACCCTTTACGTGCAATCTCGGCTTTTAGTTCCCGAATTTTTCTGGGCATTTATGCTGGATATTGATTTATTCTTGGTCTGAACTTTAATAAGCTAACATCATTTCTGCAATATCTACCTCAGAAAATCCCATTAATTTTCCCACTTGTTTAATGTACATTTTTTCCGTTATGTGAAAATCTCCATCACGCTTTGCAAGTGCGATCAAATCAATTAATAACCCTAAAGCATCATCGGGATATTTAGCTATTATTGAATAATCTACTTCTATTCTCTGGGCAGATAATAAATTTTTGATTTCCTGAATTTCTGCTGATGTTAAATTAGCATTGGTAATAATCGTCTTGAGATATTCTTTTTCTTCAGGTTCAATACTACCATCAACTTTCATTAAATTAATCAGGGTTTTAATCTTTAATAATTCTAGTCTTTCTCCTGTTATCTTATTTTCTTCTATGTCAGATGTAGGAAGAAGATTATCAGTATATTCAATGCTAGATTCACTTAATGATGGAGTCTCATCTAATATCTCAATTTCTTTTTCAAATATTTGAATAGACTTATTACCTACTTGTTTAGTTGAATAGGCAGACCATAAACCCATAGCAGTAGCACCAACTCCAGGTAGTAAAGATTGACTAACAATTGATTTCCCTGCCCTGCTGACTACATTTCCTGTCAATTGATGAACTATACGTTTAAATATGGACGGGGTTAATTTTTTAGTGATAATTGTACTAGCTTGGATAACAATAACTCTATTTGCTCCCGTACCCAATGAAGAAATTAAGACACCTGCTAATAGTTCCTTGTTTAAATATTGCTGCTTATCATAAGCTACACCCACATCATAAATCATGGCAATTTGGTTTCGCATTACTGTGATAATTTCTGGAGCAACTGCTAACATTGCCAATGGACCTGATACTAAATTAGCGGCTGCTGATATCCCTCCATTGCGTTTTGCATAGCCATTAACAATTAAATTAGCTGACTCTATGGAAGGTCTTTGATCTTGATAAGGATTTTTAGCAAAATAATTACTTCTATCTTGTGCAACCATATCAAAAGAAGTGATGATTTTTTCACCAATTTGGTTTTGTAGTTCTTGAATAATTTTATTACTTGTATTTTGTTGGTTGATCATAAAAACTTTTCCCGCTTGTATCTTACCTACTTATTTATTCAGTATAATTTTACTCGGTCGCAATATTGAATAGTAGCAAATTTACAAAAGTTTACGTATTACATCAAGTATCCATGATGAGCGTTAGCGTAGCTCATCGTAGATATCGCTTCCTATGGTCTTCTATACTGATTAATAATTATTTGTGGTATGCAGGTGAGAGAGCGATCGCCGATAGAATCAAAACTCCCATTCAATCACACCAAGAATGGCAGCAGCAATTTCTGACATTGTAACGTCAGACACATTACCCAATTTGCGAATGAATCTTTGTAAATCTACACCCCTCAGTTGTAAAGCGTCAATTGCTGAAACTTTCGCTAAACTATTTGTAGTGTCAGGTTCAATTTTTACGTGCCAGAAATCTTGTGAGAAATATGGTTTCCAGTCTGTAATAGGAGCAATAAGTTTGATGGGAAGTTTACCCACTGCGTCAGAACTAATGACAACAGCAGGACGGACTTTCTTAATTTCTGCACCAATAGTAGGATCAAAATTAACCAGCCAAATTTCTCCCCGCTTAGGTATGTCACGGTTAGTAGTCCACGATGTCACCTGACATTAACTCCTTCCATTCAGAATCTTCTTCATAATGAGAAATCATTGTTTCAGCCTGACTTTCTAAAATGCGTCTGCGTTCAGCCATTGGTAACTTTAAAAAAGCCAAACGTTGCTCTAAAGAAAGAGATTGATTTTCTCCAGAATCAGGAGTATTTTCAGAAACTAAAATCACTACTTCCACTGTTTGTCCCACTACAAGGTTGGGAGTTTCAATTTCAATTTTGTTTCCTGGCAGAACTTTGGCCTTGAGGTATAAAGTTGATTTCACAGGTGAAAATTACCCTTCAGCAGTTTCAATAATTTAATAGTAGCAAATTTATAAAACTGTAGGCATAGTTTATAGTATCAATGATAAGCCTTAGCGTAGCTCATCGTAGATATCTTTTACCCTATACTACGCCAATAATAGACGGAAGAAAAAAATAAAATGTACAGACATTAAAATAACATCTGTACATTAGACATCTCCGAAAACCATCTAATTGGTAATTAGATATCTCCAGAAAAGAAATTATGGAACCTATTTATGGGGGCAGGTCGAAGCTTATGGGATATCTAAATGTCTGATTTTTCCGTTAAATTATCGCCCATAAGCGTCGCCCCTACAACTTATGACAAATTAATACATTCTATTTTGGAGAAGTCTATTGAAGGCAATTAGCAAGAAGTTAAAGTTATGGTAGGTGATTAGTCTAATTGATGACTCAATTTTGATGAGGCGATCGCAGCTTTCCTATAATTTTACATATTATCAGGACTTACGCAAAAGAAAACGAAAGTAGGGGTAATTCATGAATTACCCCTACGCAAGAATCAGGTGTTGAGTTCAATCCTGCGTAAGTCTTAATTATTTTAGACTAAATGAAACCTTAAAACCTACAATAGCTTATGTTGCTATTCCTGTAACTTGTGAATTTACGCCAATTAATCCCTATTTTTGATAGTTCCGTTGCCAGCTGGGCTTTGGAAGCGCGTTTATTACGCTGGTTAACCTTTGTGTGGTTGTCTGTTGGTTTAGTTGTACTTTTTTCTGCATCCTATCCCGTGGCTGATGTTCGTCAGGGTGATGGAATGTATTATTTTCAGCGTCAAATTATTTGGGTATTAGTTTCATTAATACTATTCAACATCATTGTCAATCTTCCCTTACGGAAAATTTTGGCGGTATCTCATTGGTTTTTATTTCTGTTTTTGTTGTTAATTTTCGTGACTCTTATTCCCGGAGTGGGAAAAAAAGCATTTGACGCAGCACGATGGATAGCGATCGGTCCTATTCCCCTGCAACCATCAGAATTGATTAAACCCTTTTTAGTATTGCAAAGTGCGAAGCTGTTTGGCCATTGGGAAAGATTAACGTGGGAAATTCGTTTTTCCTGGTTAGGTGTGTTCTGTCTGGTGCTATTGGGTATTTTAGCTCAACCAAACCTCAGTACAACTGCACTTTGTGGAATCACAGTTTGGTTAATTGCCCTAGCTGGTGGAATACCATACAAATACTTGGGAGGAACAGCTATTGGTGGATTTTTATTAGCCCTATTAAGTATTACTATCAAAGAATATCAACGCCGAAGGGTGATGTCTTTCATCAACCCTTGGGCAAATCCTACCGGAGATGGTTATCAGTTGGTACAAAGTTTATTAGCTGTAGGTACAGGGAAAACTTGGGGTGTGGGTTTTGGACTTTCTCAACAAAAGCTTTTTTATCTCCCTATTCAAGATACTGATTTTATCTTTGCCATCTTTGCTGAAGAATTTGGTTTTGTGGGTAGTATGGTACTTTTGTTACTTTTAGCTGTCTTCGCTACTTTAGGATTAATTGTAGCCATGAAAGCAAAAAGTTCTATCCATCGGCTGGTGGCAATAGGTATTACTGTGGTGATTATTGGACAATCATTATTACATATTGGTGTGGCTACGGGGGCGATACCAACAACGGGTTTACCATTGCCAATGTTTAGTTATGGTGGTAATTCTATGATTGCTAGTTTGGTGGCTTGTGGATTATTAATTCGTGTTGCTAGAGAAAGCAGTGAAGCTGAGGTTTTGCCTTTACCAATTAATACACCAGAAACTAAACGTAGAAAAAGAATTTAGATTTGTCTTGGTGGGTAATTCCCACCAGATTATTAATAGATCAAAGTAGAGTAAATGAAACAAGATATTCTTGTAATTAATACAAAATTTGGCACAAAATTTGGCAAATAAGTATATATACTAGTAGTTATTCGGAAAACTTGACCATAAAATGTTACGCAAAACATGATATTTTAACTTTTCTTCAGCAAAAATGTCAAAAAAGTTAAATTTTGGTTAACAATGAAAAAAATGTACCGATGTGCGGTATTTAAAAATAAGGATAATAAAAAGTTGTGCATCGCACCTTGGTAGAACTCAAAATAATACAATGCAAACAATTCCCAGGCTGAATAACTTAGCATCTACTCAAATACCCAAGCTAGATCATTGTAGTACCGAAAACCTGCTCAACTATTTTGAAAATTCTTGGGAACTAGAAGCAACCCTACTCAAAAGCATAACTAGCACAGATACATTTTACCGCTGTCCTGATCCTTTAAGAAACAAATTAATCTTTTATCTGGGACATTCGGCAGTTTTTTACATCAACAAATTAATTCGGGTTGGTTTATTAGAAAATCGCATTCATCCTCAATTTGAAATTCTGTTTGAAATTGGTGTTGATCCAGAAACACCAGATGAACTAGAAGCAGCAACAAAAGATATCATCTGGCCTGACGTAGATCAAGTTTGGCAATATCGAGAAAAAGCCAAAACCGAAATTACAAACATTATCAAAAATACCCCTTTAAATCTGCCCATTGATCAACAACATCCTTTATGGGCTTTATTAATGGCAATTGAACACAGTCGCATCCATTTTGAAACTTCATCCATGTTACTGCGTCAATTACCTGTTGATCAATTAAAACGCCCCCAAGGTTGGAATTATGCGCCTACAAATGGGAAAACTCCTAATAATAAAATGATGAAAATTCCCGGTGGTGTGGTAAAATTAGGTAAAAAAGATGATGATTTAACTTTCGGTTGGGACAGTGAATATGGTAGTTTAGAAATTGGAGTTGAACCGTTTTTAGCCAGTCAAAATTTAATCACCAATGGGGAATTTTTAGAATTTGTTCAAGCTGGTGGTTATGAAAATTTAGAATATTGGATGCTAGAATCTAGGGATTGGAAGAAAATCTATAATGTGCAACATCCAAAATTTTGGATACCAGATTTTATGGACAAAAACAATGGGAAATACCTCTATCGTGCTACCTTTGATGAAATAAATTTACCATTAGATTGGCCTGTGGAAGTCAATTATTATGAAGCCATAGCTTACTGTTGCTGGAAAGGTGGTAATACTCGTTTAATGACAGAAGCAGAATGGAATCAAGCTTTACAATTTTCTGGAGGTGATGGTTTAGAAAATAACTACAATCTCAATTTACAATATGTTTCACCTTCACCAGTAGGAATGTGTTCAAAAAACAATAAATCAGGTATTTTTGACTTACGGGGGAATGTTTGGGAATGGTTATCTAGTACATTTTACCCCTTACCAGGATTTCAAACCCATTATCTGTATGAAGATCAATCAGCGCCATTTTTTGATAATAGACATCAAATGATGTTAGGTGGTTCTTGGGCAACTAATGGTACTATGGCTTTACCATGTTATCGAAATTGGTTTCGTCCTTTTTTCTATCAGCACGTTGGTTTTAGAATTGCTGAAAGTTTGAATTAGTTGACAGGCATTGGTGACAGTTATAGAAAACTGTTTAGATATGTCTGAAACACCGCAAAATTACGAAAAATAAAAATTGTAACCAGTTAATTCCCAGGATATGTACCATGATTGCAGAAACATTGAACCCACAAATTTTAACAGTTTTAGATCATCATTATCAAGAGTTAGCTATTGATGGTAAAGATGTGATTGAGGGATTAAATAAAAAACATAAAACTTTATCACCAAAATACTTTTATGATGATCGTGGTTCTTTGTTGTTTGAAGAAATTTGTGATTTACCTGAATATTATCCTACTCGCACAGAAGCATCTATTTTACAACAATATGCTGATGAAATTGCAGCAATTACAAATTGTTGTGAGTTGATAGAGTTAGGTAGTGGAAGTTCTACAAAAACTCAACTTTTATTAGACGCTTATCAAAAAATAGCTGATAATTGTCGTTATCTTCCTATTGATGTCAGTGGGGGTATTCTCAAAACCAGCGTTTTACAATTACAGGAGAAATATCCTGATATTGCAATTCATGGTTTATTAGGAACTTATGATCAAGCTTTGGTACACTTAGAAAGTAATTATTTGCAGTCGCGGATGTTGTTTTTTCTGGGAAGTTCTTTAGGTAATTTTAACCCAGAAGAATGCGATGGTTTTTTAAATCAAATTTCTCGCACTTTACAAACTGGGGATTACTTTTTACTCGGAATTGATTTACAAAAACCCAAGGATATTTTAGAAGCTGCTTATAACGATAGTCAAGGTGTGACTGCTGCTTTTAATTTGAATATGCTTTCTCATTTAAATTGGCGTTTTCAAGGTGATTTTGACATTAGTTTGTTTAAACACCAAGCAATTTACAATGAGGTAGAAAATCAAATTGAAATGTATTTACATTGTCAAAAAAGCCATTGGGTAACTTTGGAAGCATTAGATTTAAAAGTGTTTTTTGAAGGAGGAGAAAGCATACTTACAGAAATTTCTCGCAAGTTTAATTTAACAAAGATGTCACAACAACTAGAAAGTAAAGGATTAAAAACTATCAAAACTTGTACAGACGAAAAGGGATGGTTTGGATTGATTCTTTGTCAGGTTGAATAAGGCTGATATCAGCACTCATAAATCAAGATTACAAATAGATAGATATATCTGTAATTTTTATAAAGTTTTGAGTGCTGAGAATTTATCTATGTTATAAAATTAACCGACTCAAATATTTATCCAAGATTTAACTTAGCCAAAAGAGGCACACATGGAAACTGTATTAAATGCCTTACAAAGTATCAACTATTCCAATATCCCCATAGCTAAAATTGCTGCTGTTATTGTCATACTGACGATTACACAAACATTAAGACGATTTGTTTTAGCGGTTATTATTAAAACCATTGAAAAGTTCACAAGCAAAACAGAAACTACCCTTGATGATGAATTAATTGCGATTATTAAGCCAGCTTTAAACTGGCTAATTCTCATTGGTGGATTTTGGTTGATTAAGGAAATTCTTTCCGAGGAATTAGGTTCTAAATTAACGGATACTATTGGTAAGAGTCTGAACCTAATAGTTATTTTCATTGTTGGCTATGTTGTTTATCGTGCTTCGTCAATTTTAGGTCAATTAATTGCTAATGTTGTCCTGCAAACCGAGACTGAGCTTGATGAATTACTCAGACCTTTGATGCCGAAAATTTTTCAATCAGCGGCAATTATTGTATTAGTAATTAAAATCAGTGAAATATTTCTAGGACAATCTGCGGCGGCTTTAGTTGGGTTACTCGGTGGTGCTGGTATCACGTTAGGTTTACTGTTCAAAGACATTGTTTATGATTGGTTTTGTACAATTATTATCTACTCTGATAATCTCTATCGTGAAGGTGACTGGGTAGGAATATCAGGAGTAGATGGTTTTGTACAAATACTGGAGATTGGATTTAGAACTACAACACTACATATAGTTAAGTGGGGTTCTATCATGAAAATGCCCAATTCTCGCATGATTTCTGGAATTGTAGAAAATTGGTCACAAAATCCCGGGGAAGAATTAAAGTGGGGTCTAAATTTAATTCTCAAAATAGATGGTATTTCTGCAAAACAAACAGAGAGAATTTGTGATGCTATTCAACAAATGCCAACAGCTATTCCTGGTTTGTCTCCTAAGTGTACAGTGCGTTTCAAAAACATTGAAAAGAATGCTCGTGTAATTGAGTTGATGGCATTTGTAAATGATGATAACCTCTATTTTGATGCTGAGAGAAACTTAAATTTAGCGATTTTGGAGCTTTTAGAACAAGAGGGTATTGATTCTCTGTATGTAGAGTTGAGAACAGAACCTGAAAAATATAAACCGATGCTAAACAGCAACAATTAGAAAATTTCAGTTATGGATATACCCGAATTTTTTAAAAACTTTCAAAAAATTTGGGTATTTGGACATCATGAATAATACTAAAATTACCTGATTATGAACATATTAATTACTTTAGCTGAAGTTTGCATTTTAATAGTTGTTTTTATAATATGCAGATGGCTTGTAGGTAAGCTATTTAAGCTATTGGTTAGATTATCAATATTAAAAGGCGACGATATCAAAATCAAAATTCTGCGCCGTAATATTACTGGTTTATTGTTGCTTGTTGGTATATTATTGTGTGTTTTCATTGTTGGTTTTAATGGTTTTCTGATCTATCAGGGTGAAGACCTCCAACAATATAAAATAGCCTTGATCCGTCGTATTCCATCAGGATTTTGGCTGGCATTAGGAATTGGTATTGCTCAAAGTATTGGTGTTATAATTGCTGCGGCGATCGCTCTAAAAGTTATTAAACATTGGTTAAAAATAGCTAGTAATCGCGCCAAGAACTTAGACCAAAATACAGCTGATGATGAAAGTATAGATGCTTTTTTTACCTCCCTCAATCAAAGGATTAGAGGTGGAATTTGGTTATGGGTGATTATTGCTTGTACCCAATTTCTCAAACTACCCACAGTAGTTTCAGAATATCTATATATTGGACTCCGAATCTATCTGATTATTGCTGTCGGATTACTCATTCTCAAAGCAGTGGCCGCAATTGTTGATACTCTAGATGTTCTGAGTGTCAGATATTCCAGTCCTGATAACCTGCTGAGATTTTATGATCGACTCCAACACCTGATTCCCTTTTTGAAGCGGTGTTTGGAATTTGTGATTTACGTCTGTACAGTCACATTAGTTATTCAGCAAGTTCAGTTAATAGCTAAATTGGCTACCTTTGGTCTAAAAATTATCCAAATCATCGCTATCATCTTCTTCAGTCGTGTGATGTTTGAGGTGGTTTACTTACTATTAGAGGAGGTGCTGTTAAAAAACCAGAATTTGACTGAAACCCAAAGAAGTAGACGTTTAACTTTGATTCCTTTGTTTCGGAGTTTGTTGCAATATTTTATCTACTTTAGTGTTGCGGTTTCTATTCTCTATATTCTTGATATTAATCCTACTCCTATCTTAGCTGGTGCGGGGATTGTGGGTATTGCTGTGGGGTTAGGCGCACAGACATTAATTAATGATATAGTTTGTGGCTTTTTTATTCTTTTTGAAAATTACTATTTGGTAGGTGACTATATTGAAGCTGGGAAAGCTGAAGAAAAAGCAGTAGAGGGTACTGTGGAAGCAATAGAACTGAGAACCACCCGCATTAGACATCCTAATGGTCAATTACATATTATTCGTAATGGTGATATTGGTTCAATTACTAATTATTCTAAACAGTATATATTTGCGGTTGTGGAAGTCAATGTACCTTGTGATTCTAATTTATCACATATATATGAAGTAATTGGGGAAATAGGACAACAATTAAAAGCCAGTGATCTAGATGTCCTGGAAGCAACTTTTGTAGAAGGTGTAGAAAGTTTGAGTGAATCTCACTTGTTATTACGAACCTTAACTAAGGTAAAACCGGGAAAACATCTGCATATTCAGCGTGTGTTGCGTAAACTTTATATGGATAATTTTCAAAACCAAGGTATTTTACTGCCGGCGACTATTCCCAAGAGTGAGGATTAGTATTTTATCAATGGACAATTGACAATTGATAATTGATAATTGTCCATTATTGAAGTTCTTGACATATCAAAACCTCATTTTTAGGAATTTTAGGCAAATTAAGCAGTTAATTAAGTTTTGTTGTTAGTTTTCCTCCCACAGTATAAAATAATGATAATCTACAAAAGTTGAATCAAAATATAAATCTCACTGTTGCGAAACTCCGTTATCAATAATTGAAACTATCAAGGATTAACAGAGGATTCTTATGAAATTAAAAAATCCAAGCATCGGATTAGTTGAAGTACCCGCCTTGGGATTGTATGACGAAGAAGGACATAATTGGACGGCATTATATAGACGTAATACCTTATTAAGTAAACAGGTATTAATGGCAGATTTACAAGCGGGTGGTTTTGATGCTCAACTGGTAAATCTCAAAGCCGGTGATTCAAAAGAACCCTTTGGAGAAGTAACTTGGAAAGGGATGAATTTGACTAAAGCCTATGTAGGTCAAAGGATTTATGATATAGATCCTGAAACTTATGATGCTTGGGGAATCACTGTTAATTATACCCAAGAACGTCAAGTAACTTGTATGGCGATCGCCCATTTTGCCAGTAAAGGAAAACCCGTTGTAGTTGGTGGTTCAGATGCGATCGCAGAACCCAAATATTATTTAGACGCAGGTGCAACAGCAATAGTAATTGATAAATCTGGTGCAGCTAACTGGCCGATTTTTGACTATGTACTCGGTAAAACTCCCAGGGAAAAACTCACAGGAGTAATATTAGCCGATGGTACTTATCATCCCACACGCCCACAAGCCATGAGTCCCGATGAATGGGCATTACCATCGGTAGATGTAGCCAGACAATGTTTAGGACAAGAATATTCAGAAGAACCCTTTGTAGAAGATTTAGTACCCATAGGTTCGGTATATCCTGACATTGGGTGCGATCGCAAATGTGACTTTTGCCAAACTCCCACCTACACATCAGGTTATCGCCGGATGTCACCCCAAACTACCATCAATTGGATTGCTCGACAAAAAGAAGCCGGCGCAAAATGCACAGTCATGGGTTCAGATCAATTTCTTGGCCGCGTCTTATTTCCAGGCGGAAGAGAAGAAATTATCGAAATCACCACAGCAGCGAGAGAAATGGGAATGCCCCTTTTATGGCCTAACGGTTTAGAACTGAGAAAAGCCACATTAGGAAGAGGACGCAACTACGAAAACACAGACCTCACACCCGACGAAGAACTGATCGAAGCACTGTGGGGATGGGATGGCAAAGCTGGCGGATTTTTAGGTTATATTCCCGCAGAACGTCCCGTTTTCGGTACAGGATCTTACAAAAAACTCCTGCCCTGGCAACAACATTGTGAAATGATGAAAGCGATCGTCAGAGTAGGTCTTCCTGTCATCGTTTACGGTTTAATCATCGGTCTTCCCGAAGACAACCACGACAGTTTACTTCAACTCGAAGAAGCAGTATCCGAACTCCATCAACAACTCAGAGAAATTAACCCAGACTTAGAATTTCAAGTAGCTTCCTACGCAATTTCTCCCATACCCGGAACACCCCAAGGACAAACCATCCGTAATTCAGGACTACTACGTTTTGATGATCCATCTATAGTTGGTGGTTTATGGACTCCCAGTTGTGATACCCATCATCTCAGCTATACAGATATATCCGATTGGCAATTTAGACTAGCTCAAATTGGTAAAGCAGAATCTAAAATCATCAACTATCATGGAGGACTCACAAAAATAGCTGCTGGTGTAAACTAAGTAATGATAAAAATTCCGGGGTTGCTTAACTCCGGGATCAAATCATTAAACAATAACTCTATTTCTCTCTGCGCCTCTGCGTGAAAAAAATATCCCATTAATTAAGTAATTTAACAATGATCAGACCACAACCCATCCCACCAAAACCAGGACAAGAATCAGTTTGGGACTATCCCCGTCCAGCAATTTTACAAGATACCGACAAACATCTGAAAGTAATTTGTAATGGTATTGTTTTAGCAGAAACCACCAGAGGAAAAAGAGTTTTAGAAACCAGTCATCCTCCCACCTATTACTTCCCCCCAGAAGACATCAAACTAGAACATTTAATAGAAACACCAAAGAAAAATCTTTGTGAATGGAAAGGTGCATATCAATATTATGATATCAAGATTGGTGATAAGTATATCAATTTTGCATCTTGGCGATATTTTAACCCCACACCAGATTTTCTACCCATTCAAGAATACTATGGTTTTATCGCAGCTTTAATGGATGCTTGTTATGTCAATGATGAGCTAGTAAAACCACAATCTGGTGATTTTTATGGCGGATGGATCACTGCGGATATTGTTGGACCATTTAAAGGTGAACCAGGTACTTGGGGATGGTAAATTTCGTAGGTTGGGTTGAACAAAGTGAAACCCAACAAAAGTTAATTTTGTAGGTTGGGTTAAACCATAGTAAATTTCGTAGTTTGGGTTGAACAAAGTGAAACCCAACAAAAGTTAATCATCTGATCAATGTTGGGTTTCCTAATGTCAATCCAACCTACATTATGAAATCAAAAATAACTTTATAATCATGAAAATATCAGTTATAAAAATTGACAGTTTGAAAGTTCATGAACATCATCTAGAAATTATCTACAGTGCAGATAAATTTCAATTTTCCACAAAGATTTTCTATCATGATGTTTCTTTTTCTGGGTTGATGCAAAAATATTCTCAACCTTTTATCCAGCGCATAGTTTCTCATATTGCTTTATTTGAAGGTATGAAATTATGTTCTTTATTTCCTGAATATTATGATATTTCTGTCATTGCTGAATATTTAGAACCTGCGGTTTTAGATTTATTTGTGCAAATTTATCAAGGAGTATTTGGACAACATTGGTATGAAAATAATATCACTGACTATCAACAACCAGAAATTATCACTTCTCAAAAATTAGGAGTAAGTCAACCTGCGGAAATTTTAGGAAATCATCAAACTATTCTCGCTGGTTGTGGTGGTGGAAAAGATAGCATTTTAGCTATGAAAATGTTAGAGGAAGCAGGTATTCCTTTTGCTTCTATGCAATATTCCCATAGTGTTTATGGAAAAGCTGATTTTCAACATCATTTAATTTCCCAAGTTTTAGAATGTGTTAAACCTACCTCTAAACATCAAATCTCTATTTTTGATGATTTTACAGACTTTCCATTTCTGAAACTATATTTTCCTGAAAATTCTGGTATTACTGCACCAGAAACACCAGTTTCTATTTTTGAATCTTTGATTTTAATGTTAGATCAAGGATATAATTATCTATGTTTAGCCCATGAAAAAAGTGCAAATACAGGTAATTTATTTTGGGATGAAATAGATAAAGAAGTTAATCATCAATGGGGTAAAGGTTTAGCAGCAGAACAGATTTTAGATCAATTTATTAGAGAACATCTATTAACTAACTTTAAATACTTCAGTATTTTACAACCAATTTATGATTATCGCATCTTTCAAAACTTTAGTAAATACCCTGAATTTATCTCTAAAATACATTCTTGTAATGTGCAGAAACCTTGGTGTAAGAAATGTCCTAAATGTGCTTATGTTTGGTTAGGTTTAATGGCATTTTCTCAACAAAATATTGTTAATGAGGTTTTTAAAAACAACTTATTTGATGATGTAGACTTACTTCCTACTTTCCGAGAAATGGTAGGTTTAGGTGAACATACACCATTTGAATGTATTGGAGAAATTGAGGAAAGTCGGTTATTGATGAAAAGATGTTTAGAACGAGGTTTAACAGGTAAAGCTTTGGATATGTTTACTGAAGAAATTTTATCAGACAAGAGAATTAATTGGCAGGAAATAGAACAGAAATATAACTTTGTTTATAGTACAGAACACGCTATACCGGATTTGATATTTGAGAAAATCAAGGAACAGTTGTAATTGAAAGTAAATTCCCATCAAGACAAATATGTTTCCTTAAACTGAGAAACTGAGATAATTTTAGTCTCAATTAGTGCTTGTGCTTCGCTAAAATCTTTATCCCCAGTAATCAGTAAATCAGCTTTAGACGCTATAGCACAGCTAAGAAACTTGGCATCTTTTCTATCTCTTTTAAACTCAATAGTATTATCAACTTTAATTAAAGTAGTAACATCTTTTACACATTTTAGAAAAAGATTGCGTCTATCTAAATTAATGTTTAACTTTTCTCTATTTAATACTGATTGATACTCTTCAATAATTTCTTCTGAGACTAACCAAGTATACTCTAAATTAAAGGCAACAAATAAAACTACTTGTTCAGGGACTTTATTTTTCAGAGCAGCAGATATGAGAATATTAGTATCTATAATAACCTTTATTCTCCTCTCCGGTAAGCATCAATTTCTTCACAAATTTCTTCTTCTGTGATTTCTTGGGAAGAAGGTAAAGATTGAATTTCTTTAAATAAATCCTTTAACTGATTAGCAGCAGCTAATCTTTTTTCATCAACTACGTGAATTTTGATTTCTACCTTTGTTCCTACTGCAAAAGGTAAATTAGAGATAACTACCTGTTGAGAATTATCAATTGTTAAATAAGTTTGATAGGTATTCATTTTGTTTACTGTTAAATATTGCTTATCTCTATATTAGCATAATTCTTAACTTGTAGTAGTATCAGCAAGATTTTTTCATAAATTTTGTAAATTTTATATTTATAAATTTATATTTTTTTAGATTTTAACCACTCCCTCACCACATCTTCCACTGGTTGAGATTGATTATCAACTTGATAATTCATCTGCTGTATTTCTGCTGTAGAAATTTTACCCGCTAATTTATTAATAGTTTCTACTAACTCTGGATATTTTTCCAGAATTTCTTGATTGAAAACAGGTACAGCTTCATAAGGTGGAAAATATTTTTTATCATCTTCTAACATCACTAAATTTAAAACTTGAATTAACCCATCTGTAGAATTTGTAGCTATGAAATCAACTTGTTTTTCTTTTAAAGCTTGATACATCACCCCTAATTCCATTTGTTTAATATTGGCAAATTTTAAGCCATAAGTTTTTGAGAAACCAGGATAACCGTCAGCACGTTCTAAAAATTCATAACCAAAACCTGCTTGCATTTGGGGAGTATATTTAGCAATTTCTGAAAGGGTTTTAACTTGCAATTTTTTTGCATCTTCAGCACGAATAAGCATCGCATAGGTATTTTCAAAACCCAAAGGTTGCATGACTGTTAAATTATATTTTTCTTGATATGCTTTTTTAGTTCTTTCATAAACAACTTGCGGATCTGTAATGGTTTTTTCTTTTAAAACTGCTGCAAATGCAGTACCTGTATATTCTACATAACCCGCTATTTTGCCCGCTTTTACTGCTTCATGGGCAATAAATGTACCACCTAAATTCAACTTTCTGTCTACTTTTAAATTAGTATTGTTTTCTATTGTTTGTGCTAATATTTCTCCTAAAATTACTTGTTCAGTAAAGTTTTTTGAACCAATAGTAATTGTGGCTGGTGTTTGCTGAAAATTAAAGACAATTAAACCAGATATTATAAAAATAATTATCCCTAAAATTATTGCAATTTTTGGTTTATTACCTGTTTGTTTAGTGAGAGTTTTTTCTAAAAAACCTAATCCAAAATCTGCACTCAACGCAATAAAAGCTGCGGGTATTGCACCTGCTAAAATCAATTCATTATTAACTGTAGAAATACCGCGAAAAATAAATATTCCCAAACCACCACCACCAATAGCAGCAGCAATAGTGGCAATACCTACAGATATCACAGTTGCTACTCTGACACCTGCTAAAATAACTGGTAAAGCTAGGGGAATTTCGACTTTTAATAATAATTCTTGATCTGTCATTCCCATCCCTACTCCAGCTTCTTTAATAGCAGGATTGATACCATTAATACCAATGTAAGTATTACGAATTATCGGTAATAAAGCATAAAGAGTTAAAGCAAAAATGGCGGGATTTTTACCTATTCCTCCTAAAAAGGGAACGGAGATTAAAAACCCAAATATGGCTAAACTGGGAATAGTTTGGATAGCGTTTGCTAAACCCAAAATTGGAGGTGCAAGTTTTGGTTGACGGGTGATAAAAATACCCAAAGGAATACCAATAGAAATGGCCACTATCATGGCTATAGCTACTAATATTAAATGTTCGCCACTGCGAAGGATGATTTCTGAAGCATATTTAAATAAAAACATGATTGTTGATTTTTAGATGTTTTTAATTGATGTATTTGAAGTATTAATTCAGAGTTAATAAAGCGTTTAAATTCAACCTTACTACCCACTTCTGACTCCTGACTCCTTGATCTCCTGACTCCTGACTCCTTGCTTAATTCAGTTCTTCCCAATTTTTCAAAGCATTCAAACAAGATAAAAAAGCTTGTGCTTCAGGGTGTTGAGATTTAATAAACTCTCTTCTTGTACCTAAAGCAACCAAGTTTCCTTCATACATTAAACCAATTCTTGTAGCTAAAAAGAAAGCTTCTTGAATATCATGGGTGACAAATATCACGGTTTTTCCTAATTGTTGTTGTAAATATTGAAATTGCTGTTGTAATTCTAAACGAGTAATAGGATCTAAAGCTCCAAAAGGTTCATCCATTAATAGTATAGGTGGATCTGCGGCTAAAGCCCTAGCAACTCCTACTCGTTGACGTTGGCCTCCTGATAGTTGATGGGGATAACGTTGAGCAAATTTTCCAGGTTCTAAACCTACTAATTCTAACATTTCATGGACTCTTGTTTGAATTTTATTTGCTGACCATTTTTCTAAAGATGGTACAAGTCCAATATTTTCCGCGACGGTAAAATGAGGAAATAAACCTGTTTCTTGAATAACATAACCTATGCGTCTTCTCAGTTTAATTGCATCCCATTGGGTAGTTGGTTTTGACTGTACTAAAACCTGTCCTTGGGTGGGTGTAAGTAAATGATTGATTAATTTTAAAGTTGTGGTTTTACCGCTACCACTACGCCCTAATAAAATTAATGCTTCTCCTTGATAAATACTCAGATTTAGGTTAGATAATAGAAGACGGTGATTAATTTTAAAACTGACATTTTTAAATTCAACTGCTATTTCTGATATTGAAGACATAAGAGTGTAATAAAACAATCAAAGGTGATTATGAATAATGCAATATTTTAAATGCAATATTTTAGGAGTCAGTAGGGGTTTAGTATTGCTAAACCCTATTATCAATTGATAATTGACAATTGACAATTGATAATTGTTTCATTCAAGGTTTAAAAACTACCCTTTGAAGGGGAAAAACCAAAAAAATCTGTCAATTGTCCATTGTCAATTGTCCATTATTGAACTCTGATAACTGATTAAGTATCAAAATTTGATGGTTGCAGCAGTAATAGCTAAAGCACCCCAACCAGCCATTAATGAAACTCCTCCTAATGGTGCGATCGCTCCTAGTGATTTTATACCAGAAAACGTAATGGCATACAAGCTACCAGAAAAAATCACGACACCAATAATAAATAACCACCCACTAAATAACAGAGTTATAGGTGGAGTTTCAAAGCGACTGATGAGGATAGCCACTAAAAACAATGCCAGGGCATGATACATTTGATAACGTGCGCCAGTGTCGAAAATTTCCAACATTCTTTCACTGACTTTTTCCCGCAAAGCATGAGCGCCGAAAGCACCAGCAGCTACAGATAAACCGCCAAAAATAGCAGCTATGGTTAAAAAAATCTGTGTCATTATTACCTAGCTATAAATGAGCAAAGCGACATTAAAGATCAAAGTGATATGATACCCCTCCTTCTTCATTGACTTGAAAATTAGCATTAAATTCTTTAGCTTTTTGGTCTAAATATTCTTTAGCTTCTGCGGCTGGTAACTGTGACTGCATGGCAAAACCTAACAATGTAATTCTGCCATTATTTGTTTGTAATATTTGATAAAATTGCGATCGCAAATGCTGATTTTTTTGTTGTATCAACGCTTTTTTATCTTGTCGGCTTTGCTTGTATAATCCTAATGCTAACCATCCACCCAATAACGCCGTAGGAACACCAAACATGATCCCTTGGGCTGCTGTATTATCAAGTTGATATAGTGCCTCGTGATTGATAAAATCTTTGGCTAGTGCTTCATCTTCTATCCCTGGTAAGATAGGCTTGAATGTGGTATTTTTGGCAATTACCGCTGTTACTGATGTCGTTAAAAACATGAATCCGAGTGTAAGCAGCCAACCAGCAGCCAATTTTTCCGCCGTTTTCATAGTTTCTTGAGAGTTAGACTTTGCTTGCGATTTTAACCTTACTTGCTTTAAGCTTCCAGTAAAATAGAAAATTCTTACTTTTATCTCGTTATCTCGTTCCCAGTCTCAGACTGGGAATGTTACAAAGAGGCTTTGCCTCTGATTTAATAGCAGCCAGAGTCTGCTAAAATTCATTCCCATACAGAGGATGGGAACGAAAAACAAGAAATTTTTACCTTGTAGCTTCTAACAAGCGGGAAAAATAGAAACGGGTTCTAGTCATAGCTTTTCTTTGTATTTTAAAGCCATTTTTCTCCAGAATTTTCACTACATCTGCTTCACGGTGTAAATAAGCACGGGTTGTTTTACTGGGTCCAGGAAAGAAAGTACCTATTTTCTTGAGGATAGACAGAAAGAAGGTTTTCGGGGCAAAACTAATCATTATGCGTGATTGTGCCAAAGAACACAGGTGAGAAATCATTTCATCTGCTTTTTCTTGAGGGTAATGAATCAGCACATCCAAACAAATAACTGTGTGATAATTGCCATTTAAAGATTCTAAGTCTTGTACTGTAAAATCAGGATTGAATGTATTTTTTAAAGCTAATGCAGCTCTATCCTGTGCTTCTGAGACCATTTTGGCGGAAATATCACTGGCGTAAACCTTAGCACCTTCAGTAGCTAGGGGAATACTGAGACTACCAACACCACACCCAGCATCGCAGATGGTTAACTGGGATAAATTGTTATCATCTTTTAACCAGCCGATGACGGTATCTACGGTTTGTTGATGTCCAGTGCGGATATCTAGCTGTACTTTGTTGACCTCACCATCTCCATAGATGCGTTTCCAACGGTCAAAACCTGTAGAATTGAAGTATTCGCGGACTATTGTTTTATCGTCGGCTGCGTTCATGACCTTAATTTTTGACAGTTAACAATTCTTAAAATTATAATAAAATAATGTCAGAATTTAGAAGTCAGGAGTCAGAATTTTTGATAAATTGATAGATTATCAAATAGTGATTTTTGGCTTAACCTCTCAAACATTGACTGCTGAAAGCTGATAGATATTTTATGATCTGCCAATTTTTATTTACTTTGTAAAGTAATGATAGTCACTTCTGGCGGACAAAATAAACGTCCTGGTAAATAAGTACCTAAACCACGATTAATATATAGTTGATTTTTGCCTATTTTATGGAAACCTTGTGACCATTCCCAATGATTAAATACAGGGTGTTTTTTTCTGAAAAATGGTAGGAAATTTTGTAATATTTTGGGTGTTATTCTGAGAATTTTATGTTGAATCATTAATACAGGACCCAACCCAGGAATAACGATTTGTCCACCGTGAGTATGACCAGATAATTGCAAATCTACGCGCCATTTTTGCAATATTTCTGCTGTATCTGGGTTATGGGATAAAACTATGCAAGGTGTATCAGGATCTAGTTGGTTCATCACTGGTGTAGGATTAAATTCTTTTGAATAGAAATCTGCTAGTCCTACAATTGGTAATTCTTTTCCTAATGGATAGGAAATTTGATTCCAAAGAACATGAATACCTATATTTGTTAATGTGGTTGTAACTTCAGTTTGGGAATTTTTATAATATAAATCGTGGTTTCCCAGTACAGCATAAATACCATGACGACTTTGCAATTTTTTCAGGTATTTTGCTAGTTGATCAAGGGTTGCGGTGCTGGTGGTGATGAAGTCGCCGGTTAATAAAATTAAGTCTGGTTTTGCTTGGTTTGTAATGGCGATCGCTCTTGCTAACATTTTATCTGATAAGCGCACACCATCATAGTGAAAATCTGACATTTGCACCAGTTTTTTACCTTGTAATGATGCAGGTAAACCCGCAATTTTTACCGTTAATTTTTCTGTAGTCAACGGTCCAGATAATAATCTGTGCATAGGGCGTTTAATTATTTTGAATATTCTTATTTATAGGTTAACTGAAAATCAAGGTCTTATTTGTAGGAATAGTATAACTTTTGGAAATTTTTACAAAAGTTGTGTATTTTTACGTATTTATATTTAAAATTTTTTAATATAATTTTACTTTTGCTCAAGTACCCTAATTCTTTGAGAAGCAGGGGTCTCGTTAATAATTATTGAATTTTTTGTTTATTTTTAGTTTATTTTCACATAATTAAGGCGGGCAAGATGCCCACCCCACAAAAGCTGATAAATTATGATCAATTTTGAAAACTTACTCCACAACAGCAGGTAGAGATTTTGCTAAATTCTCCCCATGACTCAAATTTCCCCCTTGAACCTGGTCAGTTAAAACCTGTCTCATAACCTGCATGAAAATTCTGGGATGGAAAAATGCGCTGGGAGGTTTGATCATGTGAATTACTTCTAAAAACAACTGATGAACTGCCGCACTTTTGCTTTGTAATATCATCACTTGTTCTAAATATTTTTGCATCATTTGATTGATTAAACTGGGTTGACCTCCCTCGGTGGTAGACCAACGGAAATCTTCACCTGTAGCAATCATCCAAGGTATACTAATTACCTTGTTAAGTTGTTTTTGAAACCGTCGAGATAGACCAGTTAAATTTTCTTGCTTACTTAAACATTCATCCAGAGTTACAGCACCTAAAGCAGCGGTAGTCATACCTTGACCGTAAACAGGATTGAAGCTACAAACAGCATCACCGACTACTACTAAATTTTCTGGGAAGCGAGACAGTTTTTCATAATGACGCAGACAGTTTTCTGTGCGTTTATAGACGTAAATTGGTGAAATTGGTTGAGCGTTTTTGATGGTTTCGTAAATAATAGGCGATCGCAAACTGCGAGCAAATTCCAAAAAACCACCCTCATCCGTAGGTGGATAATCTCGACCTATACCCACCAGTGTCACAATCCACTGATTACCTTCAACTTTATAAATCACACCCCCACGAGTACCTGGTGGTTGTGCTGTTATATACACTGAATGCCAATCTATTTGCAAATCTGATTGAATTTGATACCAGCGACTAGCGTAGCCTAAAAAAGAATTAACAATTGTTTCCTGGGTTGGTTCATAGCCCATTTCTTGCAACCAGTGGGGTGTGCGCGAAGTTCGTCCAGTTGCATCTACCACTAAATCCGCAAATATCTCTATTTCCGGTTCATTACCAGTGCGTATCCGTACACCAGTAACCTGAGTTTTGTCCGCGTTTGATAAAAAGCTAGTTACCTGTGTACCTAACCTCAATTTCACACGATCATTTGCCACCAAACGCTGGCGGATAATCCACTCTAGCAAATTCCGGCTACAGGTGTGGGTAGCTAAATGAGAGTGAAAACGGGGACACCATCCGCTAGAACCCAACCAAGGAACATCTGCTGTCCAATTTACAAAAGGTGTACCTGACTCTGCTAATTCAGCAAGTATACCAGGAAACAATTGTTCTAAAATCTGTTGCCCCCGTATCAGTAGGGCATGAACATGAAAAGATTGGGGAACACCAGGGCGTTTTTCTGGTTGTGCAGTTGACCCTAGCAAGTCCTTTTCTACAATTATTACACGGTCAAAATACCGAGTCAGCACCTGAGCCGCCAACATTCCGGCGATGCTTCCCCCAATCACAACAGCAGTTTTTTCTGTAGATGTGGAATTACTTGAATACATCATTTCAAAATAGACTGAGTTAAAACAAATTTATGTTACATATCAGAATTTTATCAAAATTTTGTGGTTTGGGCATGGTTCGACAAGCTGAGTACAAGTCTTGCCCGCCCTAAATATACAACTTAAATTATCCAATTTTTGCTGATCCAAAATCACCATTTTAAAACCTCTTTCCTCATCTCCTCCATATCCAAATAATCATTAACAAACGCTTTTCTTAACAACTCATCAGGAATAAACTGATCATATTTTTGTAATTTCGGTGCTTCTGCATGACTCACTAAATGTTCTGCTGTAATTCTCTGTTCACATAAACCTACTATTTCTGAATAAACAGATGAAAACTTATCCTTACCTAATTTCAAAGTCAAATAATAGGGATTTATCCCCCCAATACTGCTAATTTCTAAAGATTCCCTACAAAAACAATTTAATAATCTTTCTAAAGTTCGATAACCTACCGTACCCATCCAAGGAAAGATGCAGCATTTATTTTTATCTAATTTGATAATATTACTTTGATCCAATCCTGCTTTTCTAGATAATTTCCTCACTTCCTGCAAACGCAATTGAGCATTTTTTTGTAAATAACTATATTCTGTATCTTCTAACAAAACCTGACGCATTCTTTGTAAAATTCTCCCATGAATATTCCCACTACCACCACGCCAATAAATATTATCTTTACCATTAGCTTTACCCTCAAATTGTTTAACTAAAATCACCTGCTTTTTAAAATCAACTTCTAACACTTCCCAACTCTTACCAGCTAACCCAAATTGATTACCCACAGCAGGAGGTGTAGCAATACTACCTATTTCTGTTGTCCCTTGTTTCACAGTATATTCTTGATGGTCAGCAAACACAGCATAAAACTGAAATTTATTAACTATCTTTTCCCCTGCTAAACCAATCATTAATTTACCATGTTCAGTTTTTTGAATGTGATTAATATCAATTAAATAACGAAGTAAGGTTTTATAATCATCTTGGGAAATATTAGCAAAAGGTGATAAATTGAAAATTTGTTGAGCTAAAGCAGCAGGTGAAATTGCTCCCGTTGCTGCTAAAATACTCATAGTTTGATGGTAAAGTAAACTAAAAGGATATTTAATTGGTGTAATTGGTTCTATCCAACGTTCTTCTAAATAAAGTTGAATAATAGCGATACATTGTAAAAGTTGCCAGGGAATTTGTTCTGGTAAAGTAGCTTCTGATAATGGTTTTTCTTCAGCACAAACAAAACGCATATCTGCCGCTTCACCTCTTCTTCCACTACGTCCTAATCTTTGTAAAAAACTAGCAACTGATAACGGTGATTCTAACTGAATAACTCGCTCTAAATAACCGATATCTATACCTAATTCTAAGGTTAAAGTTGCTGCTGTCACCGCAGGAGTATTTGCTTCTCGCATAGCATTTTCCGCAGTTTGTCGTAAGCTGGCAGAAATACTACCATGATGGACATGATATATATCTGGAAATCCTGCTGTTTGTGCTATATTACGCAAAGAAGAAATAACAGATTCTGTTTGAGTTCGGTTATTAGCAAAAATTAAACATTTACGAGATTTGGTAA
The DNA here is from genome assembly GCF_015207205.1 of Sphaerospermopsis sp. LEGE 08334. Classification (NCBI taxonomy): domain Bacteria; kingdom Bacillati; phylum Cyanobacteriota; class Cyanophyceae; order Nostocales; family Aphanizomenonaceae; genus Sphaerospermopsis; species Sphaerospermopsis sp. LEGE 08334. Next base: position 48,884 of record NZ_JADEXH010000001.1, read on the forward strand.
GATTAAAAATATATTCTTCATAATCAGATTCATCAATATCTTCATTAATAAAAAAATGTTCTAAAGCTAGTTTGACTTGTCGCTTTCCTGCTTCAACATTTGGAGTAATTACTGGTTTATCTGTTCCTGAACTTAACCATTTTTCCGCCATTGAATAATCACCGAGAGTTGCGGATAAACCAATGCGTCTAGGTTGAATTTTGGTAAATTTGGCTAATCTTTGTAATTGACAAAGAATTTGACAACCTCTTTCTGAACCCATAAAGGCGTGAATTTCATCAATAATAATAAAACGTAAATCAGCAAATAATCTGCTTAATTCCTGATGTTTATTGATTAATAAACTTTCTAAAGATTCCGGTGTAATTTGCAGAATACCTTGAGGATTTTTTAAAACTTTATTTTTGCGAGTTTGAGATACATCACCATGCCAAGAATATACAGGAATATCTGCGGTTTTTAATAAGTCATTGAGGCGTTGGAATTGGTCATTAATTAAAGCTTTGATAGGACTAATATACAATACACCTATAGTATTAGATGGTTTTTCCTGTAGTAAAGTTAAAATAGGTAAAAACGCCGCTTCTGTTTTTCCCGCAGCAGTGGCAGCAGCAACGAGCAAATGAGCATCAGTTTGAAATATAACTTCACAAGCTGCAATTTGTACTGGTCTTAATTCTGTCCAATTGTGAAGATAAATGTATTCTTGAATGAAAGGAGCAAGTCTAGAAAAAGTGTTATTCTTCATATAGTGAACAGTAAGATCCCCGACTTCTTTTTTGATCTTGTAAACATAAGATGATCTGAATGCTTACTCAGTTATAAACTAAATTCGGCTACATTATCATCTAAATTAGCATCTTCACCCACAATTGTGGGTTGAAAATTATCACCGTGAATTAATTCAGAAAACTTGATTTCTGGGTTTTGATAAAGAACGTTTAACACACTGATAAAATCTCTAATAATTTCCCCTGGTGTTAGTAATGCTTCTGCACCTAAGCGAGTCATAATTTCTTGGACAAATTCTTTTAAATCTGTCTCTTTTAATCTTTGTTCATAACCAAAATTTAGGGCATGAATTTCTGTTAATCTTTGCAAAAGTGTAAGTATCTCTGTTTCCGTTAATGGATGCAGACGAATCACCGGACCTAAATATTCTTGTACATTAGCTTGGGTAACAAATCGGCTTTCTTTTGTGCGTCTACGCCATGCTTGATCAGCAAATAATCCTCTGTTTGGATCTTCTAAAAATTTCGTAGTTCCACCTATGAAAATCCCCAGATTTTCGGCTTTACATTGCATAGTATCGTTAAACATTCCCAATAGCCGATTATAGTTTTTTTCACGAGTAACTGTAGTGGATATTTGATATAAATTTACGGCTTCATCTATTAAAATTAACAGTCCTTTATAGCCTATTTCTGCAACGAATTTAGCTAATAATTTAATATAATCATACCAAGTTTCATCATCAATAATAACACGCACTCCTAAAGCGGTTCTAGCTTCTGTTTTGGTGTTAAATTCTCCTCTTAACCAGCGTAGGGAGGCGTTTTTTAATTCTTCATCATCTAAGCGATAACTGCGCCAATAAGCAATAATGACACTACCAAAATCAAAGCCATGAACTAAGTCTTCAATATAATGAATTACTTCTCTAATTTTGTTTTCTACTTGGTCATCAAAACCCTCATCATTGGGACGCATTCCTGTTTCTTTGGCTACTTCTTGCTGAATTTTATTAATCCATCCTTCTAAAATGGAAATTAAAGCACCACCATCAGGACGGGTTTTTGTAGCTAAACGACTCATTAATTCTCGATAGGTTGCTAACCCTTCGTTGTTGCTTCCTGCTAGTCTTCTTCCAGAGGATAAATCAACATCAGCAACTACAAATCCTTGCTCCATTCCACGGTTACGAATCATCTGTAACATGAAGCTTTTTCCTGAACCATAGTTACCAATGATAAACCGAAATGCAGCTACACCTTCTGCTATATCGTTGAGATTTTTTAAGAGGCTATTTAGTTCTTTTTCTCTACCTACAGCTATATGCTCAAGTCCGGTTCTGGGAACTACTCCAGCACCCAGGGAATTGATTAAAGCTGTGGAGACTTTTTTTGATATTTTCTGTTTGCTCATGTAGTTGGTATTAGTATTTGTTATTAATTGATTTTCCATTCAAAGCATAATATATTATATCATAAAAGTACATTTTTTCTATTCAATCAATGGTTAAAATTAGTTTTTAAATGAGGGCTATTTATCTAACCTTCATGAATTGCTATAATTTTTTGGACATTGAGCAGATGTTCTGGGTAAATTTCCGGTTTGTCTTCTGCTGTTTCAATAATTAATTCACCAATAGTATTATTGGCGATTTCATTGATAGCATCAATTAATAAATTAGGCATTGTGATTTGTTCTTCGGCAATTTGTTTAAGAATTGGTTGGGGATTATCTTGTTCGATTATGGCTTTTAATACCTGAATTTGATGGGTTGGCATTTGTTCTAAAAAATTCCTCCATTCTGAGGGTAGATTTTCTTCTATAGGTTCTAGTAATTCATCAAAGGGAAATAATTCAATTTCATCTTCCTGGGTATTTTCAGGTATTGTTTCTGGATTAAGTGTTTCTATATTTTGCAGTAGTTCCCAAACTTGGTTTTGTAATAAGTCTCGCTCATCTTGTAATAAGGAAATTTGATTTTGTAATTGGCTAATTTCTGCCTGTTGTGCTTGTTTTTGATTTTGTAAATCTTTCAGTGTATTTTCTAGATTTTCTTGGGCGTTAATTGTCTCTTTTAATAATTGATTTTTAGTTAAGACTTTGCTTTCTAAGTCTTGAATTTCTATTCTGAGTTCATAGAGTTTTTCTTCTAGTTGGGGTTTGAGTCTATTGGAGAGAATCAGGTTATTTTCGATTTCTTCTTTTTCTTGCTTAAATGCTTCAATTTGGGCTTGAAGTTGATTAATTTCTGAACGGGATACGTTACAATTTAGCTCTAAACGACGTTTTTCTGCCGTTAGTTCTGAACAGGATTTTTTCAGTTCTATTGTACTGTTTTCTAGGTTATCTAGTGCATTTTTAATGCTATTAATTTCTAGTTCTAACTTTTTCTTTTGTCCTGCAAAATTACCTATTTCTCGATGTAAATTATCTCTTTGATTACGAGATTCTGCGATTTGATTTTGTAGTTGCTGTGATTCTGTATAGAGAAGAATTTTATGTTGTTGTACTTGTTCTACTTCTCTGGCAATGCGATATTTTAAGCCTTCCAATTCTCTAATTTTTCTATAGAGAGAACTTAAAACCATCAGTTCATAATTTCTGCGTCTTTTATCCACAAATAAGGCGGCTGAATAAGTGGCAAGTACGGTAATTATCCCAGTGATTAGGGCTTGAGTAAAATTCCATGTGGGAACAAGACTTAAACCAAAACTCACACTAAAAGCACATATACCTAGAATCAAACGATTACTTACTGTTCCTGATTGCATTTTGCTTGTTTTTAGCGTAGTGACTTGCTGGGAATCTGTAGTTATTAATGTCATTATTTTTCACATCTTCTGGAAAATCAGGTTGTGTTACAGCAGGAGTCAGGAGTCAGGAGTCAGGAGTAAAACTAGCTTAGTGTATAGGTTTCAATTTAGATTCTGTACCTAATGGATCTGCAATCTGCTGTATTTAAAAATTTAATAGTATAGCTGTTGCTAGGGTAGGAGTTTTCAAAAGCTGACTGCTGACTGCTGACTGCTACAAGTTAATTACAGGCTATTTTTATTATTACCATACACAGCTAAATCTGCTTTTAAGAAGTCAATAAACTGCCGTGCTGTGCGGCCAGAACGGCCATTATGACGAGTTGCCCATTGTAAAGCTTGAAATTCTAAATCTTCTTGATTAATATTAATGCCCGCCTGTGCTGCCAAATGCTGAACAATGTGTAAATATGTTTTTTGATCTGCGGCTTCAAAGGTTAATGTTAAACCAAAGCGATCGCTAAAGGAAAGCTTTTCCTGCATTGTATCCCAAGCATGAACTTCTTCGTTATCCTTGGGGGTAGGTCTATCACTAAAATACTCTCTAATTAAGTGCCTACGGTTAGATGTAGCATAAACAATTACATTTTTTGGTCTAGCGGTTAAGCTGCCTTCTAAAACTACTTTTAGTGCTTTAAAAGCATCATCATCTTCCTCAAAGGAAAGATCATCGACAAAGATAATAAATTTTTGCGGCACTCCCCGTAAATGTTCAACGATTTTTGGTAAGTTTTGTAATTCTGATTTTGCCACTTCGATTAAGCGCAGGTTTTTGTCGCTATATTCGTTTAATAAAGATTTTACTAAAGATGACTTACCAGAACCGCGACTACCGTATAGTAATACGTGCAGTGCTGGTTGTCCTGACAATAAAAACAGGGTATTTTTTAACAAAGCATCTTTTTGCCAATCGTAACCTACTAATGTATCTAGTTTAACTGGATCAGGATAGGGTATACCTAAAAACTGCCCATCTTGCCACCTAAAAGCGCGGTATTGGGCAAATAAACCAGTGCCGTGCTGTTGATAATAAGCTGCTAAGTCTTCAACAGCATCAGCCCAAGTGTCTAATTGTTGTAAAGTGCTGATTAAATCAGTATCAACTTCTACTGCTTCGGGTTCTTGATACCAGACGACTGGGGAAACTGGCAAATGAGATACAACTTGCACCCATTCACTTAAAACAGCACTATTACATTCATATAAATTTTGTAATGCTTGTAAATCATGTTGGGCTGCTGCAATTAACGCCGGTGGTAAATCAGTAAATTCTTGCTGTTGAGCTAATCTGGTAAAGGGGTTGTCAGCAATGAGAATTTGTTGAATTAAGTATTCTTCCCAGGTTTGTTTGCTGGTTGCCAAAGCTTGAAAATAGTTACCGTAAGCTTGGAGACAGTCGCGCCCATCTGCGTCAGTGTAACGTATAGCTTGCAGCAGATCAAGAAATGCGATCGCTACTTCGCCTTTAAGAACTGATTGGTAAAGTAAAAGAGACGCTGCTTGGCGTTGGAAGAATTGAACTTTGGTGTAAGACGAAGTATTTACGGTAGACATTCCTTGATCATCCATCAATTAACTGTATTTGTCTGCTCAATCTAAAAGTAAAATCCAGATCAACATAGGCTGTAACAATGAATTTAGGTATAGTTGCCGCTTTTGGCTACGGCATTTTAGCATTATTAGGGGGAATCATTGGCTACATCCAAGCCAAGAGCAAAGTTTCCTTAATTAGTGGTATAATTAGTGGCTTATTCATTATCTTTGCTGCTTACTGCCAACTTCAAGGACAAAGCTGGGGTTTAAGTGTAGCAGCTTTTGTTATTGGTGTGTTAGTATTTTTCTTTTCCATTAGATTGGCTAAAACACGGAAATTTATGCCTGGGGGATTGATGATTATTTTTGGGATCGTGACATTAGTAGTCATATTGAATCAAATGTAAGCATTCAGCCTTCAGCTATCAGCAGTCAGCAAAGATCAAATTTAGTCGGTAAATTTGGTCTTTAGAGGCGAATTTTAGCCCACATAACAGCGATTAATGTTTAATTTGAAACATAATGTTCCTGGCAAGCATGATTTTAGTACAATTATATTATAAATAAAGGCGTAATTTTTATGACACATTGAGGGTATGGATAAAAAAACTCCTTGAGAGCAAAGGATATGAACTAGCAATTATTAAATTGTTAGTAAAAATTACTATCAACAGGATTTAAACAGAGAACTCTATATATACTAGAGTTAGTATTATCAATAGTGTAAAGATTTTATGGTATCTTCAGTATATATTAAAGGAAAAATAAAGGTAAATTTGCCATATTGGCAGGTTTTCCTGAAATAAATAGGATATTACTAGATAGTAGCAATCTTTATTAATGTTTGCGCTATTGTAGCTATCTACCGAATCCTAAGCAGAGAAAATAAAGGCATACCTAAGTAATTCTTTCAGCAATTTAAGCAACTAGGAAATTAATACATGATATTATCACTGTCTTCTCAAAATGTTATCCAGTATCTGCAAAAAGCAGGTCTGTGTAGCTCAGAAGATGGCGCATTATATGAATCTGATTTACCAGGAAGTGGCGGTAATAATCGGAATTTACTGGTGAAGCTGGCAGATAATCGTAAACTTCTGGTTAAACAAGAACGATGCAGGAATTTTGATAGCAGTCCCCATGAATTTTTTAATGAGTGGCTGTTTCATCAATTACTGGATAAATTTCCAGTGCTGGGGAATATTTCGGCGATCGCATCATTATTGCTCCATTTTGATGCAGAAAATTCTATCCTGGTTCGTAGTTACCTCAGCGAATATATGGAACTGGGGAAATTTTACGAAAATAACAGTATTTTCCCCATTGAAATTGCCACCGCCATTGGTAATACATTAGCGGCGTTACATCGTTCTACCTTCCAAAAACGAGAGTATCGTGATTTTATGGATACTGCTCCCCAAGGACAGTTTCGCTATCACTATTACAACCCAGCGCAAGGAATAGGATCAATAAATCAAGACATTTTTGGCAATATTCCTACAGAGGCGCTGAAATTTCATACTCTCTATCAAAAATATGAAAGTTTAGAATCAGCGATCGCCGATTTAGCTTATGAATGGAAACCTTGTTGTTTAACTCACAACGATTTACAATTAAACAATATTTTGGTGCATTCCCGTTGGCAAAATCTAGATAATTGCTTGGTAAGATTAATTGATTGGGAAGCTTGCGCTTGGGGAGATCCAGCTTTTGATTTAGGTAATTTACTAGCAAGCTATGTCAAAATTTGGCTTTCTAGTTTAGTAGTAGATCCCAGTTTAAATTTAGAAGAATCTCTCAATTTAGCAATCATTCCCTTAGAAGTTATTCAACCTTCAATTTTGGCAGTTATCCACGCCTATCTTCATGCTTTTCCCATGATTTTGGATTACCGTAGAGATTTTATTTTGCGAGTGATTCAATTTACAGGTTTGGCACTAACTCATCAAATTCAAAACATGATTGAGTATGAAAAATACTTTGATAATACCCACCTGTGTATGCTGGAAGTTGCCAAAAGTTTGTTAATTATGCCTGAACAAGCAGTATTAACTATTTTCGGCAGTTCCGAAGCAGAAATTCTCCAATCTGTAACCGGATTAAACACCAAAGCTAAACCTGAAAAAGAAAAACAACTACTACGGATTTATTACGAAAAAACTCGCCTACGTGGTTGTTAGTATTTTAGGTAATATTTTAGTAGTATTTTAGGTAGTATTTTAGTTGATATTCAAATTTGGAGGTGCAATTTCTTCATGTTAGATAACTCTACTAATCAAATTCTCAATTCTTTATTTGATATTGCCAGCAATATTCAGATTGCCCCAAACTTTTGTATTCAACATCCCAATTATCAACCTTTTGCACTGCCAGAAACAGTAGCGAATAGATTTAAACACAATTCACCAGATTTACAACATAAATATCTGGCTTTACTATTGCGGAATTTTCTTCACGGTATTTATTATAATGGTTCGCTGCAAACTGTTTTATCAGTCAATGCCAAAGATGGTAATTACTCACAACAGAAAAGTTTAGAGCAAAATTATCATCTGGGGATTGATTGGGATTTTTATGAGCAATTACACCAAAATAATCATGGTATAGGTAACTATGATTCTAATTGGGAAGTATTAAGACGAGAACCAGATAAAACTCTAGCAGTAACTAAAAATGGGTTAACATTATATGTTGAACCAGAATGCTATCTCAAATCAAGTAAAAAGTCTATAAAAGTAGGTGATTTAATAGCAATTTGGATGCCAAAAAACCGTTTACAAAATAACTGTTATGTGGCGGTTAGTAATTTAGGACAACAACGCCAAAATACATCAGAGACTAATTTGGGAGTAGGGCGAATTTATTTTAATTTTAGTCCATCAGGTGCGATCGCTCTCATGGATACCCTCACACAACAACTCAATAACGCCCATATTCCCTTTAGTTTTGAAGTTCTTTATAACCCCGGTGCTTATGGGCGGTATGATGCTGGTACACTTCATTTTGAAAGACAAGATTACCCAATCATTCACAAAATTCTTCAGACAGTTTACCAAGAAAATCAATCTTATTTTCACCCAGAAATTCCCCTATTTACCAAATATTTAGCACCCGGACTGAGTTTAGCAGAAGAACCAAACCAAAAATTTGCCCCACAAGAAAGTTTTGGGATGAACCGTTGTCAAATAGTTGCTAATGCTTTGTTAGAAGCTTGGGAAAAAGGGAAAAATGCCATTGAAGAACGTATACAGATTATTAACCAACACTTTGCACAGCATTTAATTGATGTGCAACGTCCTTATCTTAACCCCAGTTCTGAAGATATCTATATCCCATTAAATTGTTAATAACTTAGTAAGTATTCAGCTATCAGTAATTTGTGTTTTATGTGAGTTTTGCTGATAGCTGAAAGCTGACGGCTGAATGCTTACAGAAAATGTAATTTACCTTGTTTTTTGTTTTATATAGAGGATTTTTAGACGATGATTTTCACATATCAAAGAACTATAAGATTTGCCGATACTGATGCTGCTGGAGTCGTTTATTTTGCTAATATTTTAAGTATCTGTCATGAAGCTTACGAAGAATCACTAAGACATTCCGGCATAAATATCAAAACTTTTTTTACACATCCATCTGTTGCTTTTCCCATCGTTCATGCAAATGTAGATTTTTTGCGTCCGATTTATTGTGGTGACAAATTAATGATTAGTTTAATACCACAAAAGTTAAGTATTGATAAATTTAACATTACTTATGAAATTACTGTAACTGATGTAATAGTTGCTAAAGCAATTACTCGCCACGTTTGTATTGATGTGAATAGTAGAACCAAGCAAGAATTACCAGATGAAATGATTTCTTGGTTAGAAACGAACCGCAGAGACGCAGAAGGTGCTGAGAGAAGAAAGTCAAGGGAAGAGATTATGTAATTGATAATTGATAATTGATAATTGATAATTGATAATTGATAGTTGATAATTGATAGTTGATAATTAATAATTGATAGTTGATAATTGATAATTCATCATTCGTCATTCATAATTATGAGATGATCTAGCTAGAAAATCCAGTGCTATTTGTTGCAGTTGTTGACGGTTAATTTTCCCTTGTTCATTACGAGGTAATTTTGGTAGGGAAATCCAATATTTAGGAATTTTAAATTTACTAAGTTTATCTTTAAGTTGAGTTTCAATGTCTAAAATAGAAATATTTGGGTGTTTAGGAATATAAATAGCTGTTAATGCTTCTCCCCAGTTTTTATCAGGTATCCCAATTACACAAACATCAATTACCATATTTGTTTTTCTAATCGCTGATTCAACTTCTATCGGATAAATATTTTCACCCCCAGAAATAATTTTATTACTACTACGTCCGATAATATGTAAATATCCATCTCCATCTACAAAACCAATATCATCTACTAATAAACCATCTCTATTTTCCCAAAGTTCGGGATAATAACCCAAAGCCAAAGATTTAGCTTGAATCTTAATATTTCCCGTTAAATTATTAATGGTAATTTCTGCATGGGGGAGAATTTTTCCACTGTTAACTTTACCCTGCAAAAATTCATCAGGTTTCAAAGTGGCAACTTGAGAAGCTGTTTCTGTCATCCCATAAGTAGGTGCTAACCTAATATGATAAAATCTTGCTTTTTCTAACAGTTCATCCCATGCTGGCGCACCTCCTAAAAGTACAGTTTCAAACTGAGATAGCCATTTTGTGAGTTGTGTATTTTCCAGCAGTCTTTGTAACTGAGTGGGAACTAAAGATATAAAAAAATCTGAAGGATTAAGATTTGGTATTTTTTGAGATGCAATTTCTTTAAATGAGGTAATAACTAATTTACCACCGGTGGTAAAACTTCTCATAAATTGCATCAAACCACTGACATGATATAGAGGTAAAACACAAAAAGAATTTACTGTTTTTAACTGAAAATACTCTGTAAACCCTTGCACAGATGCGGTTAGTGTTTCCCATGTATGAATAGCGAATTTAATTTTTCCTGATGAACCACCAGTAGGAATCATGATAGAATTGGTAATTGGTAATTGGTAATTGGTAATTGCTAGATTAGGAGTAAACTGACAACAATCTCCCCAAATTATATCTGGTTGTACCAAATTAAAAACCTGTTCCCATTCATTTTTTCCCCAGTCTGGGTTACATAAAAAAACTGGACATTTCGCAGCACAAGCAGCAATGAAACAGGCTAAAAATCTCACTGTTTCTCGTTCAGCCAAAATTATTTTTGGTGGTGTTGTATTTTGCGATAATTCGATGATTTCTAAAAGTTCTAAATATAATTCTGTAGCTATTTGATAAAATTCCTGGCTATTTTCAACAATTAACCAATCATGATTTTTGATGTTTTTTAAATATTCTAAAGGTTGTTCCATAAACTTTGAGGACAGTTTGCTTGTGGTTGGGTCAAATAGTGATTGATGCCAAAACCTACTGCACGATTATTGCTAGATAATTCTGCTGCTAATTTTAGTGCAGCTTGTCTACCAATGGCAGTTTCAAATACAGATGAAAATACCACATCAATTTGATATTGTTGGCAAAATTTTCTTAACCTTGATGGTGAACCTACTATACCAGGTTTAATGACAAAAATACTCCGCCAACCTTGTTTATAACAATTTTCCAGTTGTTGTAATGTAGCTACAGATTCATCTAAGGCAATTTTTGTATTATAATAATTACTCAATTCCAGCATTTCTGAGAACTTATCTACAGGTAAGGGTTGTTCAATAAATTCAATTTTATTGGAGAAATTATCGCATTGTTTTAACCATAATTTAGCTGCATTACCATCAAGTCCACCATTAGCATCTAACCGCAGTTTTACTGATTCGGGTAATTGATGAATCAGTAAATTTAAAATCTCTAATTCTTCGCTTATATCATGAACTCCTATTTTCCATTTAAAGGTTTTATAACCCTGTTTCCATAAATTTTGCCATTGATTTAAAGCCGCTTTTCCTGCTGGTAATAATCCGCTAAAATTCAGATGATGGTAATTTAGAGATTCGTGATTTTCTTGTAAATTTTCTAGTGCTGATTCAAAACCAAATTGACAAGCTGGTAATTTATCGGGAATTTTAAAAATTATCTCAAAAATTATCTCTGATGTAATTTCTCTTGGTAGTTGATGACAAAAATCTAAAGCTTGTTCTAAAGTTTCCGAACCAAACCAAGAAATGGGGGCAATTTCCCCCCAACTCACTTTACCTGTAATATCCTCAAGTCTGATAATTACACTTTCTCGTATTTCCCAAATTCCATGATTTGTAATCACAGGACGAGTGAATTTTTGACTAATCTTACGAAAAGAAAATTGATATTTCAAACTAGATCCCCCCTAACCCCCCTTAAAAAGGGAGGAATTAAAACTTTACATTCCCCCTGAAAAAGCGTGAATAACTATATTATGAATCCTCCTGACTCCTTATAATTATCCCAGCATAAATCCTGTACCAAATAATAAGCAACTCCAAAAATGTACAGCAACAGCAATAAATTTAGAGTTACTAACTTTTTCTGGGAGGTGATGATTTTCTAAAACATGACGACATAATTTAAACGCAAAAGGTAAACTTAGCCAACTTAACAAAGTCCAAATGGGGAAAATTCCTAACACAACTAATAACAAACATAAAGGATAAATACTAGCGGTAAACCAAACTAAGATTTGTGCGCCTTTTTCTGTACCTAACCGTACAATAGGCGATCGCTTTCCAGCAGCTATATCATCCTTGACTTGGTGAAAATGTGAACAAAATAAAACTAAACTGGTGACAATCCCAACAATCACAGAAGCTGCTAAATTAGTAATTGACCAAGTTTGAGTTTGACTGTAATATGCTGCTGTCATTCCCAATGGTCCAAAGGCAAAAAAGCAAAGAATTTCGCCAAAACCCTGGTATCCTAAACGAAAAGGAGGTCCTTGGTACATATAGCCCAAACCGCAGCACAGCAAGATTATACCAATTACAGTAGGGTCTTTTTGCAAAAGGGCGATCGCCATTATCCCCAACAAACCCGAACCCAAACACAAATTACCTAACCAAAACATTAACTGCTTATTACCAGTTAAATTCACCAAAGAATGATGTTTATTTTTATCAATACCTGTTTCTGCATCAAAAACATCATTACTGATATTTTCCCAAGCCAAAATTAAAATTGCCGCAGTCATAAAAACTGCAAATATTAAACCATTAAAAATCTTAGTTTCTGCAAATGCTACCGCCGAACCTACCCATATAGGCATAATAGCAACACTGTACATTGGCGGTTTGATAGCAGCCATCCATAATTTATTTTTGGGTATTGATATCTGATTTGTAGTCATCAGTCTTGATAAATTAAATTACTAAAAATTGACTTATAGCCATTCCCATTCTAGTGAGGTACAAAGTTTTTTCGTTTTAGGGAACAGGGAACAGGGAACAGTGAATAAATTGGTATGTACTTCATTAGACTGGGAAACGCTATATCAATTAGATTTTATAGTTTGGTGAGACGTTTTAAGGTGCTAAATTACCAAAAAATGCTAATTTTGTGATTGATGGTTTACCTCCTGTTAACAAAACTTGACTTGACATTTTGCAGTATTCAAGAGTATGTGTTTTCGGTTTTACCAGAACCCAGCAAATTTGAGGCTGGTTAATGGTAACAGAATATGCTACCTATAGAAATACGACCATGACTTATTACACTTTAGGAAGATAACTTAAAAAAAATTAACTTATACATCCATGACAATTTCACCATGTCGCAGCAGTTTCTTTATAGAATATAAAGATTTGCATCAATTACTGTTAGCAGTTCAAGAAAAGTGCTATGAACAGCGTAGCCAGCAAATTGTGAGTATTTCCCTGGCAATTGATTTCATAGATCCTTTAGTTGTATTAGATAAGTTTGCCCAAAAAAATACATTAAACTTTTACTTTGAAAACAAAAGTAAAGGTGAAGCTATTGTAGCCATTGATGCTATCACCAAATTAGACATTAGTGGTGAAAACAGATTTAACAAAACCGAAGAATTTATCAAAGACTGTCTCAAAAACGTCATAAATTTTGGCAATACAAACCAACCTTTTGCGGGTACTCACTTTTTTTGTAGCTTCAGTTTTTTTGATCAGCATCACTATTTAGATTATCCGTTTTCATCTGCTACTATTTTTCTACCTAAATTACAAGTAGCAGTCAAAAATTCTGCTTGCACCTTAGTTGTGAATCATTTAATTCATGCTGACATTAATATTCAAACAATATTACGGGAATTACAGGACAAAATTCAGACTCTCCAATCTTTAGTAAAATCATCACCAAACATTGAAAATTATTCAGCAAATTTTATCAAAACCAAGATTAATAATGCTGAAAATTTTAAATATTCAGTATTATCAGCTTTAGAAAAAATTGCATCCAATCATTTAAGAAAAATCGTTTTAGCAGATACCTTAGATGTTAGATCATATAATTCCTTTAACCTATTCAAATCTTTAAATAATCTGCGACATTTCCATCCTAATTGTTATGTTTTTTCTACCAGCAATGGCAAAGGACAAAACTTTATAGGTGCGAGTCCAGAACGGTTAATTAGTATTCAAGAACAGCAATTAATTACTGATGCGTTAGCAGGTTCAGCACCCAGAGGTAAAACACCAAATGAAGATGCGGCCAATGCCAACAACTTAGTTAATAGTACCAAAGAAAAACACGAACATAACCTAGTAATTGATTTTATCACCCAACGTTTATCACAACTCGGTTTATTTCCCCAAATTTTAGCACCACGTCTGCGACAATTATCTAATATTCAACATTTATGGACACCCATTACTGCGGTAGTACCTGCTAACGTCCACCCTTTAAAAATTGTTGCCCAATTACATCCTACACCAGCGGTTGCAGGTGCAGCCAGAGATATTGCTTGTGTAGAAATTCGCCGTTATGAAAAATTTGAAAGAGGTTTATATGCTGCACCTTTGGGATGGGTAGATGCTAAGGGAAATTGTGAGTTTATTGTGGGTATTCGTTCAGCATTAATTGATGGCGATCGCGCTAGACTTTATGCAGGTGCAGGTATCGTTGCTGGTTCTGATCCTGAGAAAGAATTTGCGGAAGTGCAGCTTAAACTGCAAGCATTATTAAAAGCTTTGGTTTAGGGTTTGGTGAATAAGTTATCTGCGGGAATGGGGAATAGTTTTAACTATATAGGATGATAAAATTTAGCTGCGTAACAGCTTATAGCTTTTCCCAGTCTGGTGAAGTACAAAATCATCTGCGTCTATCTGCGTTCATCTGCGTTTAATTATTACTGCTTGTACCTCACTTGAACGGTAATTGCTATATTTTCTTATTGAATTTTATTCCAAATCTCGATGAGTTGAACGAAGTGAAACCCAACTTACAGCGATTTGCAGGTAAATGAACCACATTTTTTAATCTCACGCAAAGACGCAAAGACGCAAAGGAAGAAAGGAAGATAACAATAAGGATGTGGTACAAATACATGAAAACTGCTGTAAAATCAACGTATTTGTTGGGTTTCGTTCCATTGCTTCGCAACGCTAACGCGAACAACCCAACCTACAAATCAAGATATTTTTGATTTTGGCGAAGGTATTGAGATTACGAACCACTTTTATCAAAATTTTCTAACCAGCGAATGACATCAGCTTGACTAGAAAAATCTAAAAGTGCTTCTGCTAAACTTTCTAATTGAGTTGTAGACAACTGATTAATTCTCTCTTCTATCTCAGCATCAACCGCACCAAAGCGACGAGAAAGTAACCGGAGAATTAACAAAACCTCTCCTTCCAGTTTTCCTTCCAGTTTTCCTTCTAGTTTTCCTTCCAGCTTTCCTTTTTGCAGAATATCTTGATAAATCACAGATTCTTGCATAATTTCCTCTCGAAATAATTGTCGAATTACATCTTTTTCAAACCGCAAACCCGCTAGAAGCTGTACACAGGTTGAGATATTGACTCTTTCCTGGTTTTCTTCAATCATATCTAACTGATCCGCGACTTGCTTTAACAAAGTATTTGGTGAATCGGTTTTTGCTAATGTCGCTAATGGTAAAAGACCAGGATTTGCTAACAATGGTGCGGGATCTTCTTCCCACAACCGAATCACTCGATACTCGTGTCTGGTTCTTGTGTCTACATACTCTGTAGTAAAGACAATTTCAGAATCGCTAGGTTGTAGAAAAATAATTACTTGCTCAATTGGACACCAGTATTGACGTTTTAATCTGGTGTAATAATCCAACATCCTAAAATCTAGTGGTGGTTTGGATTTAGGTGTAGTTTGAAATTCTAAATGCAGAATTTCCTGAGAAATTTGTAAAAATGTAACAGAATCAGCACGAATAGGATCGAGATTCAGTTCTGTTTTCAGTACCTGGATATCTGAACTTTCTGATGATAGTAACCATCTAGCAAATTCACCAGGATACTTTTCGGCGAGGTACTTGCAACTATTATCGTAAACCAAGGTATAATTAGTCAGGTAAAGTAGGTGTTTTTAATCATAACACCTGATAGCGAGGATAAATCACGGAACAACAAACAAAACTTTGATTTGTTATCAATCCATATAGTTGGAATTTGTTTGTTTACCAGATATTTATCATCGCTATTTTCTTTAATTTTATTTGCTTTAATTTTATTCCAAATCTCGATGAGTAAATGATTTTGCATTCGCACCAGTGTAGGTTTTCACAATATGGCCATCACCACACATTTGATATTTGTAAGTTACCAAACCTTCTAAACCCACAGGTCCACGAGGTGGCATTTGTTGGGTACTAATTCCCACTTCTGCACCAAAACCATAACGGAAACCATCAGCAAAACGAGTAGAACAATTATGATAAACTCCCGCTGCATTTACTAATGCTTGAAAAGTTGTTGCTGCTGTTAAATCTTCTGTAACAATGGCTTCTGTGTGCCGAGAACCATATTCACTAATATGATTTATTGCTGCTTCTAAAGAATCAACAATTTTAATGGCTAAAATTAAATCACTGTATTCTGTTTCCCAATCAATTTCTGTTGCTAATTCAATCTGAGGTAAAATTTTTAAAGTGCTTTCATCACCTCTTAATTCTACATTTTGTCCTTGCAAAGCTTCAGCAACTTTTGGTAAAAATTCCCCAGCAATACTACTGTGAACTAACAAAGTTTCAATAGCATTACAAGCCGCAGGATATTGAGTTTTAGAATCTACAGTAATATTAATTGCTTTCTCAAGATCAGCCGCTTGATCTATATAAAGATGACAAATTCCGTCGGCGTGACCTAAAACGGGAATGCGAGTATTTTCTTGAACAAACCTCACAAAAGAATTAGAACCTCTGGGAATAATTAAATCTACATATTTATCTAATTTTAAAAGTTCTAAAATTTCTGATCTCGTTGTTAATAATTGCACAGCATCGGGGTTAACAGCAGTACCAGATAAACCTTTTTTAATAGCTTTAACTATTGCTTCACAAGAACGTAAAGCTTCTTTTCCACCTTTGAGAATGACACCATTACCTGATTTAATTGCTAAAGAAACAATTTGAATAGCTGCTTCAGGACGGGCTTCAAAAATAATACCTAACACACCTAAAGGACAGGTAATACGTTTGAGAATTAAACCATTATCAATTTCTCGGTGAATTTGGACTTTACCAACAGGATCATCTAATTTTCCTACATCACGCACACCAGCGATCGCATCTCTTAATTTATGCTCATCTAACTGCAACCGTTTATAGAGAGGTTTAGCGATACCTTCCGCCATAGCGGCTTCACAGTCAGCCACATTAGCAGCCAATATTTCATCCTGAGCAGATTCTAAAGCCAGAGCGATCGCATTAATCGCTTGATTTTTTTCCGCAGTGGCAAGTACACCCAATTTACTAGCAGCTAAACGAGTTTTTTGGGCAATTTCAGTTAAACCAGAAACAACTTCTACAGTAGTCATCACAAAAATCAATTCACAATATAACAATCTTAATATTAGTTATTAGTCATTGGTCATTAGTCATTAGTTGCTTGTTACTCTTCCCCTACTTCCCCTACCTATTTACTGTCACCTGGCTTCTTCTTTAACTTTTGCGAAATTTTGATGACGAATCGTGGATCTATTGAGTATTCATAGATAACGATCATGTAAGCATTTAGCTTTCAGAAGTCAGTAGTCAACTTTTTAACACCTAAGGCAGAAATCATTATTTGATTATTTGCCTCCTGTCTCCTGACTCCTGACTCCTGACTCCTGAATTATTACAAAATATCACCCTCTTGATCCGGGATTACATCATGTCATTACAATCAGGCTTAGATGCCTTTCAACAGGGACGCTATCAAGAAGCAGTGTATCTGCTAGAGGAATTTTCCGAAACTTCTCTAGAACTGAGTTCTCCAGACTATCTCACAGCGCAAATGTGGCTGATGAAAGCTTATCAAAAAATAGGCGACATCGAACAAGCGAAAATCATCTGGCAAAAATTAATCAATAGTGATAACCCACAGGTGCGAGAATGGGCAGAACAAGATCGCCCATTTTTTACATCAGCTAACCAGCCTAGTTTTGCAAAAGCTGGAAGGGCAGCAGCTACGGGTGTAACCTTAGCAATGGGGGGAGTAGGTGGTAATTTAGCCCTAGCATCCTGTGTCACCATAGCCTTACTATTTGGCATGGTTTTTGTTTTAGGTTGAAGCCTAGTATTAATTTACAACAGTAGCGATCCCATGACCGGTTTAGCGATCGCTATTGCCATTACCTTAATATTCAACACAGCGGCATTTTTCCTGTCACCCTTGCTGATGGATCTTAGCCAAAGCTGGCTGTATCATACCCGTTGGGTGGACTTAGCAGAAATTGAAAGCCAAAGTCCAGAAACAGGAAAAATAATTCGCCAAGTTTGCCAACAAAAAAATATCACAATTCCCAGACTGGGCATCATTGACGACCAAAACCCCACCGCTTTCACCTATGGTTCTTTACCCAACAGTGCGCGGTTAGTCGTCAGTCAAGGACTTTTCACCTATTTAGATGATGATGAAATAGCCACCGTTTACGCCCACGAACTAGGACACATAGTTCACTGGGACTTTGCTGTAATGACCGTAGCTTCTACCTTAGTGCAGATTTGCTACTTAGTTTACAGCACAGCTAGAAGGTTCTCTCGTGGTGGTGGAGACAACAAAATCAAAGATGCTTTGCAAACAGCCAGTTTAGTAGCTTACATCTTTTATATTATTGGTACTTACCTACTGTTATATCTTTCTCGTACTAGAGAATACTTTGCAGACCATTTCGCCGCAGAAACCACTGGCAACCCTAACGGACTTTCTCGCGCCTTAGTGAAAATTGCCTATGGCATAGTTGAAGAAGGTTCACGTTCTCAAGAACCCAGCCGGTTAATAGAAGGAACTCGCGCTTTAGGCATTTATGACCACAAAGCCGCAGCTTCTACGGGTACAGCTTACCGCATTGCTTCCGATCCGCAAAAAATCGGTCGTGTCTTTTTATGGGATATGTTTAACCCTTGGGGTTGGTGGATGGAACTCAACTCTACCCATCCCCTCACAGGTAAACGAGTCCGCGCCCTCAGCACCTACGCTGAACAACTAGGTTTACCCACAGAGTTTGACATTGGGGCAGTTATCGGTGAAGGTAAAACCCTTAATAAAAGCAAGCTTTATGGCAATTTCTTTGTAGATATCGTCCTGTACGGTGCAGAAACCATCGGTTTCGTCCTGGGTATAATTATCGGCTTGTTCATGTTGTCAACTTCTAACAACCCAGGCTTACTATTTGGTATGGCATTAATGGGTTTAGGAGTGGGAATTTTAGTCAAAGCTTTTGTGATGTTCCCTGACTATTCCCATGCTGCACCCACTGATATTCTGCTATATAAAACCTAGACAAAGCTAGACTTTACTTTCTACTTCAACGGGAGCATGGGAGCGGTTATCCCTCAGTAGACTTGCACGCTGTAGCCCAACGCGACTTTCTCAGGTTAAGATTTGGAAACAGACTATCACTATCAATGCTTGGTTTTCGCGTCGGTAATACTCTGATTCAATACTTGATATCTGAGGATTATATATCAAGTTGGCATTTTTCTGAGCTAACTTATGTCCATTTTTGTCAACATAAGTATATTTTCGTCTATAAAATGGTCAACTTAGGACAAGCTCATTTTTGTCTGGATGTTTCAATCCCTAATAGGGAGTATTGGAAATTGCAATTTCCATAAATACCTAAACCCCTTCCTTTTTCGGTGAGGATTGTTTCAATCCCTAATAGGGAGTATTGGAAATTGCAATAACCTCTCTGCATTCTGTTCAGCATTCCCTTCCGACGATTTATTAGTTTCAATCCCTAATAGGGAGTATTGGAAATTGCAATCACAGATGCCAATGACTTCAATTCATTTAAAACTCCTGTTTCAATCCCTAATAGGGAGTATTGGAAATTGCAATCTCGCAGTTCAACTACGGCAAGAATATACAATCCTATTACTGTTTCAATCCCTAATAGGGAGTATTGGAAATTGCAATTCTGCATTCCTCGTAGTGGGGGAGAGGTTTATTTCCCTTCGTTTCAATCCCTAATAGGGAGTATTGGAAATTGCAATCTGCATTAGGTGGATTAGGGTTATTGGCACTTAGAAAAAGTTTCAATCCCTAATAGGGAGTATTGGAAATTGCAATTTTCTGGTCTAACAGAATTTTTCCTGCCGTCTTGTTTCAATCCCTAATAGGGAGTATTGGAAATTGCAATTTCAAACTAATATTAACACTCAAATTCAAACTTGGATTTCTCAGTTTCAATCCCTAATAGGGAGTATTGGAAATTGCAATAATTTTCCTTACAAATCTCAGGCTACTTCTCTTTTGTTTCAATCCCTAATAGGGAGTATTGGAAATTGCAATAATATTGGGTAATGAGGCAGCGGATTCTATGTCAATAAATTCAGTTTCAATCCCTAATAGGGAGTATTGGAAATTGCAATGTGGGCATCAAAATATTTCTAATATTGCTAATTCGTTTCAATCCCTAATAGGGAGTATTGGAAATTGCAATTTTAAAGATTTTCAAATAGAGTTACAGCAAGAAATTGTTTCAATCCCTAATAGGGAGTATTGGAAATTGCAATCAGAAAAATTAAAAATCGATTCCCAATTCTGACTATTGAAGTCGTTTCAATCCCTAATAGGGAGTATTGGAAATTGCAATTGTAGCGTCGGGAGAGTACCTTTTATTGATGAGGTTTCAATCCCTAATAGGGAGTATTGGAAATTGCAATAGCGGCATCCTGAAAGCCTGTCTATATTTAGTTTTCAAGGTTCGATTGCGCGAGTGACTCCATCATAGTCCATTTCAGGAATCGTGTCAAGAGCAAAAAACGCCCAAACCCAGTCTGTGTAACGTGCGCGGGTGGTTGGAAAAGCAGAACAACCCCAAAGTCAAGCCTATCAAGAGATACAGCCATTTTTTTACAACACCAATTTTTTACACCCACCCATCCGCGCAAAACACCCGCAAATGTAAACATATATAAAAGATTTAGCCGTAATTGTATAACTCCCAGAACCAATTTAATAGCATTTAACAAAAAGCCTTAAAATTTCAGGAGCGTCTGATGGTTACAGCAACAAGACCACAACCACAGGTGAAAATAGGTCCTACCCAACTGCTAATAAATAATGAATGGGTGGAAAGTGTCAGCAAGAAAAAATTTGCTACCATTAACCCCGCTACGGGTGAAGTAATTTGTGAAGTTGCAGAAGCAGATGCAGCGGATGTAGATAAAGCAGTCCAAGCAGCGAGAAAGGCTTTTAATGGCGAATGGCGGAAAATTTCTGCGACAGAACGGGGTAATTTACTTTACAGGTTAGCAGATTTAATTGAGGAAAATATTGATGAACTGGCACGTTTAGAAACTCTCGATAATGGTAAACCTATCAATGATTCTGTAGGGGATATAGAATCAGTTATTGCCTGTTATCGTTATTATGCAGGTTGGGCTGATAAGGTCCAGGGTAAAACTATTCCTATTAATGGTCCTTATTTCTGCTACACTCGCCATGAACCAGTGGGAGTTGTTGGTCAAATTATACCTTGGAATTTCCCGTTATTGATGCAAGCTTGGAAATTAGCACCAGCTTTAGCAACGGGTAATACTGTGGTGATGAAAACTGCGGAACAAACGCCTTTATCTGCATTGCGGGTGGGTGAGTTAATTGTGGAAGCGGGTTTTCCTGCTGGTGTGGTAAATATTTTATCAGGTTATGGACCCACTGCGGGGGCGGCGATCGCATATCATCATGATATTGATAAAGTTGCCTTTACCGGTTCAACTGAAGTCGGCCATTTAATTATGGAAGCGGCTGCAAAAAGCAACCTCAAACGGGTAACTTTAGAATTAGGTGGTAAAAGTCCTAACATTGTTTTTGCCGATGCTAACATAGATGCCGCTATTCAAGCCGCCCATGAAGCGATATTTTTTAATCAAGGACAATGCTGTTCTGCTGGTTCTCGGTTATTTGTGGAAGCAAAAATTTATGATCAGTTTGTGAATAGAAGTGTAGAAGCAGCTAGACAGCGTACAGTCGGCGATCCTTTTGACCCCAACACCCAACAAGGACCCCAAGTAGACCAGGAACAATTTAACCGAGTCATGAGTTACATTGAATCAGGTAAACGGGAAGGGGCGCAGATGCTTTATGGTGGTAATAGAGTGGGAGACAGAGGTTATTTTATTACCCCGACAGTATTTGCAGATGTCCGCGATGAAATGAAAATTGCCCAAGAAGAGATTTTTGGACCCGTGATGAGTATCATCAAATTCCAAGATGTGGAAGAAGTGATCCAACGGGCAAATAATACCATGTATGGTTTAGCGGCGGCGGTGTGGACACAGGATATCACCAAAGCTCATGCGATCGCTAACAATGTCCGTGCAGGTACGGTATGGGTAAACTGTTATGATGTCTTTGATGCAGCCGCACCCTTTGGTGGTTTTAAACAGTCGGGTATGGGTAGAGAACTGGGAGAATACGGTTTACAGCAATACACAGAAATTAAAACTGTGACAATTAAATTGTAAATTTAACAGGAGTCAGGAGTCAGGAGTCAGGAGTCAGGAGGAAGAATTAATTTTTCTCCCTGCTACCTTTCTTCTTCTCTGTCACCTATTACCGAAGAAAATAGTCGGTTAAAACCGACTTTAGCTTTTAGACAGGGAATTTATTCCCTGGCTTTATGTTTCTCCGCCCCCATCACCTGTCACCTGTCAACTATCAACTGTCAACTGTCACCTGTCACCTATCAACTGTCACCTGTCACCTGTCAACTGTCAACTGTCAACTGTCAACTGTCAACTGTCAACTGTCAACTGTCAACTGTCAACTGTCAACTGTCAACTATTTACCGACCTTTTCGCCAAAACAGCAACCACATTTACCAATTGATCCGGTTCAACGGGTTTATTAATATGCAATTGAAAACCTGCGGCTAAAGACTCTGCCTGTTCTGCTTCTCCCGTATAACCAGTCAGTGCAGCAGCAGGAATTTTCCCTCCCTGTTCGGCACTCAACGCCCTAATTTGACGCATCAGTGCATAACCATCTTCTTCCGGTAAACCAATATCAGATAGGATGACATCATACCCACCAGAATTAGTTTTGAGTATTGATAATGCCTCTTGTGCAGATGTAGCCTCTGTTACTTGAACGTCGTAATCTTCCAGCACGATTTTAAATAATTGACGCAAGTCTGGTTCATCATCAACTATCAGCACCCGCACACCCGCTAAAGATGGGTAAGAAACAGAGACAGCAGGTGCAGCGGGGGGGGTTGGTTCTTGAGTAACTGCTATATCACTCTCTTCCTGGTTAGTGTGCAGAGGTAGCCTGACGGTAAAAGTAGCACCTTGATCCTTACCTGGACTCGCTGCTTCTACAGTACCACCGTGGAGTTCTACCAAATGGCGCACTATTGCTCATCAAAAAACCTGTGGGTTTAAGACCATAATGAAAAATTGGCACGACTTTTTTCTGGACAGCAGCACCCAAATAAATCAGCACATTCCGACAAGTGATTAAATCCAGTCGAGAAAATGGCGGATCATTAATCAAGTTTTGTCTGGCAAAAACACACAGTTCTCTCACTGCTTTATTAATTTGATAGCCACCCTCTACCTGCACAAAAAAACGTTGTAATCTTTCTGGGGAAATATTCCCTACCTGGTTAGGTTTATAAATGCCCGCTCTGGCTTTTTCTATGGCTACTTCATTAATATCTGTCGCAAAAATTTGAATAGGGATATTAATTCCCTTGTTTGTTAAAAATTCTAGTAAGCAAATCGCAATAGAATAGGCTTCTTCACCTGTTGAACATCCAGCAACCCAAATCCGAATAGGATCATCTGGTTTGCGCTTATTAATAATAATTGGAAATATTGTAGTTTTTAAAGCTTCAAAGGCTTCTGCATCCCGAAAAAAACAGGTGACAGTAATTAAAACATCGTAATATAAGGCGGTAATTTCTGCCGATTTATCCTGAAGATAATGAACGTAATCTTCTAAATTATCCAATCTATATAACATCATCCTTCGCTGAATCCGGCGCTTCAGGGTATTCTGCTTGTAATGGGTAAAGTCAACACCTGTCGCCGTCTTTAAAATCTGGAAAATCTTTAACAGTCCATCTTTTTCTTCTGGGATAATTTCAGTCTGTGTCACTGCTGTTGAATGCTTGATGTAGGGATGAGTGCTAAGGTTGGCCAGTTTCTGGGCAATTTGTTGGGGTGTAAGGATAAAGTCTACATAACCTGAAGCTACCGCCGTATTCGGCATACTACTAACTTTGGCTGATTCCTCACACTGAGCAAAAGTAATACCACCTTCTGCCTTAATTCTTTCTAACCCCCTTGTTCCATCTCCATCACCCCCTGACAAGATAACGCCAATGGCTTTGTTTTTTAAGTCTTCTGCTAAGGAAAAAAAGAAACTATCAACTGTCATTGGTTGTTGATAGGTTTTTTCACGGGGTTGAAGTTTTAACACCCCTTTATTAATGGTCATTGTTACACCAGGGGGAATGACATAAATATGATTCGGTTCTACAGTCATTCCTTCCTGTGCCTCAGTTACAGGTATTTGGGTTGTGCGAGACAGTATTTCTGTCAACATACTTTTTTGTTGGGGGTTCAAATGCTGAACTAGCACAAATCCCATACCCGTATCTGTGGGCAAAGAGTTCAATAATTGTGTAAATGCTTCTAATCCCCCCGCAGAAGCTCCAATCCCGACAATAGGGAATAAATTGTTCTGTTTATCTTCCTCTTTTGGGGATTCTGTAGAGTTAGATTCTTTAGCTTGAGATTTTTTAGTAGACCGATGAAAAGTCATGTTATGCTATTGATTAAAATCGGGGTTATAATGTTTGTTTTGGGCTTTTTTTAAGGGAAAATTTAGTAAGATTTTTGATTAATTTCTATTTTATCTGAAAATAATATCAATATCACATATATTTCTATTATATGCTTTTAGTGAGAAATTCTATACTTTATCGACGTTGACGAGATAATCAGCAATAGGGAATAACCCATAGGGAATAATAAATATACAAAAATAATTCCTAGCAAAATAATAGGAAATGATGAGTAGGGGTAGCGCCCCCGTGCCTACCCCCGATGTTTGGTGCAACCACGGGGGGTTTGCCCCTACGTAATTGATTTTTTTAGGTTTTTTCAAAATGTTTAATTAATTGTGTTTAGGGGCAACCATGGGGGGTTTGCCCCTACTTTTATTCCCTACTCTTTCGCAAGTTTAGCTTTTGCTTGTTGCCAGAGTGCATCCAATTCTTCTAAACTATAATTTGTTAGGGGACGATCTATGACATCTTCCATTTTTTGCAATCTTTGAATAAATCGTAAACTTGTACCTTGTAAACCTGCACTGGGATCAAGTTTATGCCATCTCGCTAATTGAATTATGGCAAATAATAAATCACCTAATTCTGATTCCTGTCTTTCCTGTGTTTCTTCAGCTAACGCTTGTTGAAATTCTCCTAATTCTTCGTGAAATTTATCCCAAACTTCCTCTATATTATTCCATTCAAAACCCACAGCAGCAGCTTTTTTAGATATCTTCATTGCTGCATTTAATGGGGGAAGACTGCGACGATAACGATCTAATTTATCACTCAATTTTTGCTTTTCTAAAGTTTCTCCTTTTTCCGCAGCTTTAATAGTTTCCCAATTTTGACGCACTTCATCTACATTTTCTACTGTGACATCACCAAATACATGAGGATGACGACGAATTAATTTTTGAGAAATACTTTCGGCAATTTCTTTTAATGTAAAATCACCCTTTTCACTGGCTATTTGTGCTTGTAAAACTACCTGTAATAATAAATCTCCTAATTCTTCAGCGATCGCTTTTTTATCTCCTGTTTGAATTGCGTCTACCACTTCATAAGCTTCCTCAATTATATACGGTGTCAGACTTTCCGGTGTTTGTGCTAAGTCCCAAGGACATCCACCATCAGGCGATCGCAATTTTGCCACCACATCAATTAATTCTTGTAACGCTGCCAATGTTGGATTGTGATTTTCTGCCATAATAAATTAAACTCTGCCCTTTTTGTGTACTCTGCGGTTTTAAATCTATTAAATATTACTTAGTGCGGCTTTTATTAGTTCTAGGTTGAGAACTACGCTTACCACGACTATTAACTTTACGCTTTTTTATTTTGCCATTGGGTAGCAATCCTTGTACACCTTGCTTTTGAAACCTTTTATAAGCTGAACCAGTCCAGTCACTCAGAGAATGACTCATTGCACCGAGTTCACACCCCAAAAACAAAGCGAACAATTCCCCATAATATATTGATATAGTCTTTCCCACACTTCCCCAAACTTCCCCCCAGTTCAAAGCCACATTACCCAATTTAGCGAAAATCACCAAAAGCAAAATCGCTACAACTCCTAAAAATGTGGTTAGATACACCACCCGCAACGTAGTACCAATAATTGGACCGTGGGATAAAAAAGACCGATGACGCAGACTTTTTTGATAAGGTAGCCATATCCAACGCAAAAAACCCCACCTTTGAAACTGACGAGAATAAATATCCAAGTCAGGACCAAACATCAAACCACCAAACATAAACCCCCCAGCAACCAACAACGTCACATTACTGCTACGGGTGGAAATTAAAGTTATACCTGCTACCACAGGTACAGACCAAATAGTAATGCGATCGTGTGTTTGTCCAGAGGGCATATTTTAGAAGTCAAAAGTCAAAAGTAAAAGTCAAAAGTCAAACTTCAGTATACCCAGATCCCCGACTTCTGATCTTCATTGATAGTCTCTGGAGAAGATCGGTAGGGGTAATTCATGAGTTACCCCCACGCAAGAATCAGGTTTTGAGTCGAATCTTGCGTAATTCCTATTCCCCAAAAAAAAATTTTTCCCAACCCCTTGCAAAATTTAAAAAGCCTGTGCTATATTAATTAAGTCAGGAAAACACGGGCGGTTAGCTCAGTTGGTAGAGCGCCTGCCTTACAAGCAGGATGTCATCAGTTCGAGTCTGGTACTGCCCATTTTTCTATAAATACTACTCTATAAGGTTTTTTGACCTTATAGAGTTTTATTTTTACTATTGATTACTCAATATACTCTAATTGGCTATGCCAATATTCACAATCATCATTTGCTTTGAATAGATAATACAAATTTTAAAACATCCTCTCAGATTGTCCACCCATAATCAAGAGTGAGAAAAAATAAATTATCCTATCTTGTCCTATCTTGTGGGATGGGCATCCTGCCCGTCCGTAAACTGCTATATTATATGATAATATCTTAATTTTCACCATTCAAGAAAATGGATTTTATTAACACATTGGGATTAGCCGCAGGAACATTAACAACTATCGCATTTTTACCGCAAATGTTCCAAACCTGGAAAACAAAATCAGCTAAGGATGTCTCTTTTGTGATGCTGATTACTTTTATGACTGGGTTGTTTTTGTGGTTGATTTATGGGATGATTTTGGGTGCTGTACCAATTATTATGGCTAATGGCATAACTTTATTTTTCAATTTTATTATTCTCTGGTTGAAAATTAAATATAAGTAAGTATTCAGTAATCAGTAATCAGCTTTCAGATGTGAGCAGATACGGCTGAATGTTGATAATGTATTTTCAGGAAGATATTAATTTAACGCAGATGAACGCAGATAAACGCAGATGTAAATTGATAATTTACAGATTTTCCAAATGTTAATTTTTCTGATTTTATCTGAATCTACTATTTTCTGCTAACTTGGTTTATAATTGTGTGTAGATAACTTTTTATAAAGACCTGTGACATCATCTGCATTTGATTCGGAAAAGCTTTTATTTACCCCAGCAAACCCTAAAAATGACGCTATTCCTTTAATTTTTGCTTTCCCCAATGAGTACACTGTGGGTATAACCAGTCTTGGTTATCAGGTGGTTTGGGCAACTTTAGCAATGCGTGATGATTTACAAGTAAGTCGTTTATTTACTGATATTCAAGAACAACTTCCTAGACATCCAGAAATCTTAGGTTTTTCTATGTCTTGGGAATTAGATTATGTGAATATTTTTAATCTTTTGGAATCTTTAAATATTCCTCTGCGTGCAAGTCATAGAACCGAAAATCATCCTCTCGTTTTTGGTGGTGGTCCGGTTTTGACTGCTAACCCTGAACCTTTTGCCGATTTTTTTGATGTGGTTTTGTTGGGTGATGGGGAAATTTTATTAAGTAGTTTTATTGATGCTTATCAAGAAGTTATAAACGCCCAGCGGGAAGTTAAATTAAAACGTTTAGCGCAAGTACCGGGAATTTATATTCCGAGTTTATATGATGTTGAATATTTTAGCAATGATGGAGAAATAAAATCTATTCATCCTCGTGATAGTGATATTCCCGCAGTTATTCAAAAGCAAACTTATCGAGGAAATACTCTTTCTGCTTCTACTATCGTGACAGAAAAAGCAGCTTGGGAAAATATTTTTATGGTGGAAGTGGTGCGGAGTTGTCCTGAAATGTGCCGCTTTTGTTTAGCAAGTTATTTAACTTTACCTTTTAGAACTGCGAGTTTAGAAAAATCTTTAATTCCTGCTATTGAACAGGGTTTAAAAGTTACTAACCGTCTGGGTTTATTGGGTGCTTCGGTGACACAACATCCTGAATTTTCTGAGTTATTAGATTATATAAGTCAACCAAAATATGATGATGTGCGGTTGAGTGTTGCTTCGGTGAGAACAAATACGGTTACAGAAAAGTTAGCTGCAACTTTAGCAAAACGTGATACTCGTTCTTTGACTATTGCTGTAGAAAGTGGTTCGGAAAATTTACGTCAAATTATTAATAAAAAATTAGATAATGAGGAAATTATCCAAGCTGCTGTAAATGCAAAAGCCGGGGGTTTATCTAGTTTAAAATTATATGGGATGGTGGGTATTCCTGGAGAAGAATCGGCAGATTTAGATGCAACGGTAGCAATGATGAAAAATGTTAAAAAAGCTGCTTCTGGTTTGCGGTTAACTCTAGGATGTAGCACCTTTGTACCTAAGTCACACACTCCTTTTCAATGGTTTGGGGTAAATAAGGAAGCTGAGAAACGGTTAAAGTTTTTACAAAAACAGCTAAAACCCCAAGGTATAGATTTTCGTCCAGAAAGTTATAATTGGTCTATTATACAAACTTTGTTATCGAGAGGCGATCGCAGATTATCTTATCTGTTAGAATTAACTCGTGATTTTGGTGATTCTTTGGGAAGTTATAAACGTGCTTTTAAAGAGTTAAAAGGGAAAATTCCCGATTTAGATTTTTACGTTTATAGTCATTGGTCTACTGAGCAAATTTTACCTTGGAATCACTTGCAAGGACCTTTACCCCAGTCTACACTAATAAAACATTTACATGAAGCAACGAGTCATTTTCGTTCCGCTTCCCCAGTTAAATAAAGATTATAGCAGGAGTCAGGAGTCAGGAGTCAGGAGTAAAACCTTTTTTTAGTAAAAGTTTCATGATAGTTGATGTCCTAACTACTCTGTCTACGTCCATAAATATTACCCAAATTACCCAACAAATAGAATGCAAAATACATCAGAATTTTATTGTGCTTATTGTGGAGAAGAAAACACAACTTTTATTGATATTAGTGCAGGAATGATGCAAACTTATGTAGAAGATTGTCAAGTTTGTTGTCGTCCGAATATTTTGTCTATCAGAATTGATGAAGATACGCTAGATATTGAAATAGACACCGAATATGAAGGATAATTAAAAGGTAAGCATTCAGCCATCAGCCATCAGCAAAAAAGAAGAAAAACATCAATACTCACCTGTAACTTTCTCTCATTAACACTTGTGGGATTTGACAACATTCTGCTCATTTTATGACAAACCTATCTAACTCTAGGTAAAAGCTGATTACTGATTACTGATTACTGATAGCTGAATACTTACATTAAAGGTTAAGGTTAAGGTTTTCGTTTCATGCTGTACTTTACTCATTGTTCTATTATTCACGCACCTGTCGAAGTAGTTTGGAAATTCCATGAAAGACAAGATATTTTACAACTACTTACCCCACCTTGGCAACCTGTACAAGTATTGCGTCGAGAAGGGGGACTTAATGAGGGTGCAATAACTGAGTTTAAATTATTTATTGGACTTTTACCTTTAACTTGGTTAGCGCGTCATACAGATTTTGAACAATATCGGTTGTTTACTGATGTACAAATATCAGGACCTTTTGAGTCTTGGGTGCATCGTCATGAGTTTACAGAAGAAGATGGAAAGACTAGATTAACTGATAATATTTCTTATTCTATGCCTGGTGGTGATGGAGTGGAATTTGTCAGTGGTTGGTTAATTCAATTGCAGTTAGAAGCGATGTTTCGTTATCGGCATTTTATTACGAAACGGGAATGTGAGTCACAATAGCTGCTGATCAATTATCCAGATTTAGGGATAGTTGTGTTAATTTTTATAGCAATTTGTAAAACTTTGTATCAACTTTTGACTCTGGAGAAGTAACTGAACTGTAAAAAACGTAATATCCAAATCCCCAGCTTTTTGAATAAGTCGGGGATATATCCACTTCCTATTTTACAGCTATTAAAAATCAAATCTGGTTGCTATATAATGAATGCACATTAAATAAAAGAAGATAACAAGGAAAAACTTCATGCCCTATACCAACGAAGAAGGCGGTCTTCTCAACAATTTTGCCCAAGAACCCAAGGTTTATCCAGCAGAACCACCTACGACTGGACAAAAGCGCAACTATATTATTTTAGGAATTGCTGCTGCTCTTTTGGTAGGTGGTTTAATTTTTGTCGCCTTTACCGTGTCCAATGTCAACTAAAAGCAAAAGCCAAGTAATTTAATAAAATTTAATATTTTCTACTTTTCAGGTTTCCATCTCAGGAGGAACCTGATTTTTTTTATTTTTTGCTAAAATTAAAAAGAAATTAAGTATAAATATATACGCTAATTGTGATTAAACCTGGAAAACTTGATTCATCCTGAACAAAATACATTTACCTGAAATCAGAATTAAGGAGATTTTTCAATCAGTTATGTATATTGTATTTAGGCTGTTGTAGCCACTATGAGCGTGAATGAAACTTTAACTACAGATATTTTTACCTTGAATCGGCAAGTATATCAGCGCCTAAAATTTGCTCTGAGTATAGGTTTGCGGCGACAAATATTTTTTGCTGTATGTGATGACTTACACTTGAGAAATCAAGTAGCTACTCGGTTGCATTCTACCTTGGCTTATCCAGTGGGACAAGTGTTATATCACCCAGTAGAGACAGAGGGAATTAGCACTCCAGCTTATCCACGATTAGTCACATTGCGACTTAATTTAAACGATCCCAATCCCATAGCGCAGATAAATCAATGGTTAGCTAATTATCCTCCTCCTGTGGTTGGGGAATCAAAAGACACTCCAGGCCGTCCTTTACCAATACCAGCATTTCAGATTGTAGGTGTGGAACTGCTGACGAAACAATCAGTAGCGGTACAGCGTTTGTTTCTGCACTATCTTCGATTAAGTGAACAGTATTTTTCTACCCAAGAAACCAGTTCATTTTTAGAATCTAGTTTGTTGTTTTGGGTTCCTCGTCCTTGGTTGTATGCTATTCAGCAATCAGCACCGAAATTTTGGCAATATCGAACTGGTGTATTTATATTTACTGGAGAACCAACACCAACGTTAGAAAATCGCAGTTATTCAGAAAATTTCTCTAGTTTGCGAAGTGTTGATTTAGGCAATCTAGAAAAATCAGTTGTTGATGAATCAATCACCTCACAAAAGGAGATTAACAAGGCTATTGAAGAATTTAATTTTACTGAAGATGATGATTTTTTGGAAGATACTTCTGTAAGTCTAGAATATGAATCACAGCCATTATCGACAACATCTACTAAGGAAGATATTATACCTGATCTTTCATCTTTCTTGCATATTAGTGATGAATTGATTGCACTATTCAAAGAATCACTAAATCCGAATATTGCTGAAGATGCAGAGGAAAACTTACAACCAAAACAACTACTTTGGGAAATTGAAAAATTAAAAATTAAGCAAGCTTCTGGGGAAGAACTCGCAGTAGCTTATCACAAATTAGGAACGTTGTATCGGTTACGTATTGAACAGGGACAGTCAAGTTTAGAAAACTTGATGGTAGCTATTATTGCCTATCAGGAAGCTGTTAGCTATGATGATACTTCACCCCAGCTTCCAGATACTTTAAATGATTTGGGAACACTATATTGGATGTTGCACCGCACACCAGGAAGTAGTGAAGAAGCAAAAACTTATATTCAGCAGGGAATAGAATTTTATCAGTTAGCCATCAAACTGATTACACCTGATAGTCAACCGGAAATTTATGCCCGTGTACAAAATAATTTAGCCACAGCTTATGGTGATTTAACAAGGTTTTCTAACCCGGTGGAAAATTGGCAGGAAGCAGTTACAGCTTACAATGAAGCACTGCGCTACCGCACCGAAGAAATTGATCCTTTAAAATATGCCGCTTGTCAAAATAACTTGGGGACTGCATACTGGCATTTAGGACAATATAGTGATCCTGTGGAACATCTCAAGAAAGCGATCGCAGCTTATAATTTCGCACTTGCTCACTATCAACCTAAAGATGAGCCAATTAAATATGGTATGATTCAAAATAATATTGGTACTGCTTATTGGAATTTATCTCAATATGAAACACCATTGGAAAATTTACAATTAGCAGTTGATTTTTACCGGGAAGCTTTGAAATATCGGACACCAAATAATATTCCTGCTGCTTGTGCTGCTACCAAGAATAATCTGGCTACTGCTTATTGGCATATAGCAAATTTACCACAAGTAACTAAGGAAATTCGCCAAAATTTCCTACAATTGTGCATCAAGACTTATGAAGAAACTCTCACACTGGCTAACTCTCTAAATCAGATTAATTTCAGTTTTGATGTTTTGGCAACACAGAATAACTTGGCTTTAGCCCATTATCAATTAGTTACAGATCCATCTTTCAAGGGTGATAAAAAAATTATTTCTCAGCATTTAGAAGCATCTTTAGATAATCATGTACAAGCTTTGGCTGGATTGGTAAAAAACACAGAAGGTTATCACACAACTTTCAACCATATAGTCAAAATAATTCGCACTTTTCATAATGAGTTAGGTATCCAAGGACAAAATTTGGCTTTATCTAAAGTTCCTGGTAATTTGATTCCAGATATTTTACCTAAGTTATAGGTGATTGGTGATTGGTGATTGGGAATAATATTAACCATTACCCATTACCCATTACCGATTACCAAACCTCACAGATATGAGAACTTTTGAAACCGACTTGATATACAATAGGTTTCTATTACCCGTTCTCTGTTTTCTGTTTACTTACTAACCCAGACTTATGAGAGAGACTTTTTTAGAGGTTCGCAATCTACAAGTTGAATTTTCCGGTGATGGTAGTCAGATGAAAGCTGTGGATGATATCAGCTTTAATTTACGTCGAGGTGAGACTCTAGGAATAGTGGGAGAGTCTGGAAGTGGGAAATCAGTTACAGCATTGGCTATTATGGGTTTGTTGCAATATCCCGGTAAGGTGAGTGGGGGAGAAATTAGATTTCGTCCCCAAGAAAATGCTAAACCTCTGAATTTATTAGCTTTACCTGCTGAAGAAATGCAGCTTTACCGGGGTGGAGATATGGCGATGATTTTCCAAGAACCCATGAGTTCTTTAAACCCGGTTTATAACATTGGTTTTCAGCTCACAGAAGCAATTATGCGACATCAAAAAGTTAGTATAACTGAAGCCAAAAGAATTGCGATCGCAGGTTTACAAGAAGTTAAACTTTTACCTAGTGATGAGAAAATACAACAGCAATATCTCGATAATTGGCATTTAACTCACCCAAAAACACCTCTACCCAGTGATTTTCAGTTAGCGCAATTAGTGAAGGAACATAAAGCAGCAATGTTAGAACGTTTCCCTCATGAACTTTCTGGAGGTCAGTTACAAAGGGTAATGATTGCAATGGCAATTTCTTGTAATCCTTCATTATTAATTGCTGATGAACCGACTACAGCTTTAGATGTAACTGTACAAGCAACAATTATTGATTTGATGCGAGAATTACAACAAAGCCGCGACATGGGCATGATTTTTATTAGTCATGATTTAGGCTTAATTTCTGAAATTGCTGATCAAGTTGCAGTGATGTATAAAGGTAAAATTGTTGAATATGGTTCAGCCTCACAAATATTTACTTATCCTCAACATCCATATACTAAAGGTTTAGTCGCTTGTCGTCCGACTCTTAACCGTCGTCCTCAAAAATTGCTCACTGTTTCTGATTACATGATTGTTGAAGAAAATGCCAACGGTCAAGTGATAATTCAAGCCCAAGAACCAGCAAGACCACCAGAAGTTACTAAAGAAGAAATTAACTCAAGATTAGAAAATCTCATCACACAAAAACCACTTTTACAAATTGATAATCTGAAAGTTGGGTTTCCAATTCGGGGAGTTTTTGGAGGCACAAAACGTTATCATTTAGCGGTAAATGGCGTTTCCTTTGCAGTTTATCCAGGAGAAACTTTGGGATTGGTAGGAGAATCAGGTTGTGGTAAAACTACTTTAGGTAGAACCTTATTAAGATTGATTCAACCAATGGCTGGTAAAATTATTTTTGATGGGCAAAATATCACTTATTTCCAAGGAGAAAGGCTACAGAAATTAAGACGTAAAATGCAAATTGTTTTTCAAAATCCCTTTAGTTCTCTTGACCCAAGAATGAAAATTGGGGAAGCAATTATTGAACCTTTGTTAATTCATTCTGTGGGAAAAACCCAACAACAAAGAAAAGAAAGAGCAGCAGAACTTTTAGAAAGAGTGGGATTAAGTGCTGATGACATGAAACGCTACCCCCATCAATTTTCTGGTGGTCAACGTCAACGCATTTGTATTGCGCGGTCTTTAGCTTTAAATCCTAAGTTTATTATTTGTGATGAATCAGTTTCCGCTTTGGATGTTTCCGTACAAGCGCAAGTTTTGAATTTGTTAAAAGAACTGCAACAAGAATTTCAATTGACTTATATTTTTATTTCCCATGATTTAAGTGTGGTGAAATTTATGAGCGATCGCATTTTAGTCATGAATCAAGGTAAAATTGTGGAATCAGGTACATCTGAAAGTATTTATCGTCAACCAAAAGAAGAATATACTCAAAAATTAATTGCTGCTATCCCTACAGGTAGTCCTGAACGTATGAAAAACCGCGATTTCAATTAAAGAATTCCGGGGAAAATGGGGAGGTATCAAATCAAACTTCAAACTTCAAACGTCAAAATTACAGCAGTTTTCATGTCTTTAGACCACAGTAAGGGCGAAGCATTCGGACAATTAATTATCGGTTTTTACTTAAGACTATCATCCAAATGCTTCGCCCCTACATTGTTGACGCGAAACCTAAATCAAAATGTGGTTTATTTACCTGAAAATAGCTGTAATAACTCCCGTTCCCAATCACCAATCACCAATCACCAATCACCAATCACCAGTCACCAATCAACGTCTGCAATTTAGCTGACAGCAAAAAAAAACTGTATATTTAGATACAAAAATCAACAAAATTTAGAGTTAAAATGACAAAAATAGGTCAAATTATAATTGAACCTACAAAAAATTGACAAACTACATACCCAACAAAATACCTAACACAGTGTTTCCAGCCTCGGTTTTGCGCCTAGACAACGGTTTGACATTTATTCATCAGGAGATACCCGCTACCCCTGTAGTAGTGGCAGATGTTTGGGTGCGTGCGGGAGCAAACTTAGAACCAGAACCGTGGTTTGGCATGGCGCACTTTTTGGAACACATGATATTTAAAGGTACAGACACCTTAGCACCAGGGGAATTTGATTATAACATTGAAAAAATGGGTGGTGTGAGTAATGCAGCAACGAGCCATGATTATGCACACTACTACCTAGCTACAGCTACCCCTTACCTGGCAGACACCTTACCCCATTTAGGCGAACTATTGCGAAATGCAGCAATTTCCGCAGATGAATTTATTCGGGAACGAGATGTAGTATTAGAAGAAATTCGCTCTTGTGCAGATGATCCTGATGCCATAGGATTTGAAGCACTACTGAAAAACGTCTATCAAAACCATCCTTACGGACGTTCTATATTAGGTACTGAGCATGATTTAATGCAGCATTCACCAGAAGCGATGCGGTGTTTTCATCGTTCCCACTACCAACCAGAAAACATGACAGTAGTAGTTGTAGGGGGAGTGGAACAGGACACAGCTTGGGAAATTGTCAATAGAACATTTACAAAATTTAGTGATGACGCAAATTTTCCTGTATCTGAGAAAATAGCACCACCAATAATTACAGGCATTCAAAAACAGGAGTTAATATTACCACGCCTAGAGCAAGCGCGGTTAATGATGGCTTGGGTAGCACCAGGAGTAGAACAACTCAAAGATGCAAATGGTTTAGATTTGCTATCAGTTATATTAGCACAAGGAAGAACTTCCCGGTTAGTGCATGACTTACGAGAAGACAAACAATTAGTACAGGCAATTTGTAGTAATTTTTCCCTACAAAGGGAGTCAAGTTTATTGACAATTACCGCTTGGTTAGAACCAGAATATCTGGATAGAGTAGAGAATTTAATTCAGGAGCATTTACACAATTTGCAAACAACAGGTATTAGCGAGCAAGAACTGAAGCGCACGCAAATATCACTTTGTAATGATTATGCCTTTGCAACGGAAACACCAAATCAGTTAACATCTCTTTATGGTTACTATAATACAATAGCCCAAGCTGAATTAGCCGTTACCTACCCACAGCAAATTCAGTCCTTTGATACTCAAGAACTGCAAAAATTAGCACAAAATTATCTTTCACCGCAAAATTACGCAGTTACTATTCTCAAGCCATATTAATAGGTGACAGGGAACAGGTGACAGGTGACAGTAACAAGGGAATAGGGAATAGGGGAGAAGAATTTTAGATTTTAGACTTTAGATTTTAGATTGGATTTGACAAAAACAGTCCAAAATCCAAAATAAATAACTCCTGAACTCCTGAACTCCTGATTTCTGTCACCTGTCACCTGTCACCTGTCACCTGTCACCTAGCTGCCTCCTTCCATCATTAACCTGTTAAAAGTAAGAATGCAAAATATAAATAATTCTCAGACTTCTATCTATCGGACTGTATTACCAAATGGTATTGTTTTATTGGTAGCAGAAAACCCAGCAGCGGATATTATTGCGGGGAGAATTTTTATCCGTGCAGGTAGCTGTTATGAAAAAGTAGAAAAAGCAGGTTTAGCACATTTGTTATCAGCAGTGATGACAAAAGGTTGTGATGGTTTATCTAGCTTAGAAATTGCAGAAAAAGTCGAGTCTGTGGGTGCGAGTTTAAGTATTGATGCGGGTACAGATTATTTTTTGCTGTCGTTAAAAACAGTAACTGCTGATTTTGCCGAAATTTTAGCATTGTCTGGTTTGTTATTGCGATCGCCCACATTTCCCGAAAACCAAATCGAACTAGAAAAAAGGTTAGCACTACAAGACATTCGCTCCCAAAAAGAGCAACCTTTTAACCTCGCTTTTGAACAAATGCGACAAGCAATGTACCAAGAACACCCTTATTCTCGGTCGGTTTTAGGTACAGAAGCCACTCTTAGCAGTATAACTCGTACAGACTTAGCAGAATTTCACCAAGTTCATTTTCGTCCAGATAACATGGTCATCAGTATTGCTGGACGTATCACACCAGAAGCAGCACAAGAATTAGTCACAAAAGTTTTTGGTGATTGGCAACCACCAACCGAACCACGACATATACTAGATTTACCTGCAATTTCTGTTACACCAAAATCTTGTCTCAAACCCTTAAATACACAACAGTCAATTGTGATGTTGGGTTATATGGGTCCATCAGTCAGCGCCCCTGGATACCCCGCCCTCAAATTGTTAGCTACATACCTGGGAAATGGGCTTTCTAGCCGCTTATTTGTAGAATTACGAGAAAAAAGAGGTTTAGCTTATGAAGTCTCTGCTATTTACTCTACACGCCTCTTTCCCGCCTCATTTATAGTTTATATGGGGACAGCACCAGAAAATACCAGTATAGCTCTTGATGGATTGCGCCAAGAAGTAGAAAGACTGTGTAATACTGAACTATCTGCGGAGGAACTACAAACAGCTAAAAATAAAATCTTGGGACAGTATGCCCTCGGTAAACAAACTAACGGACAAATTGCTCAAATATACGGTTGGTATGAAATTCTAGGTTTAGGAATAGAATTTGATCATGAATTTCCTGAACTCATTAACAAAGTCAGTCCTAAGTTAGCAATGACAGCAGCTAATAGTTATTTACAGGAACCTTATGTGTCTTTAGTCGGTCAAGAGGAAGCAATTAAATCAGTCATCAGTTAACATATCGTTTCTGTTGCATCAAGCATAATATAGCCGTGTACAGAGTAGTTAGGGGATGCTGAATAAACCAAAAAGGCTCATAAAAAAGACGGTAGGTGCTTTCGTTATAGCGTCTTGAGTCTGAAAAACCTTGCACTTTTCTGGGCGGCCAGAAATGAAAAAATGTCTTTAATTCTCCTACTGACTCCTGACTCCTGCTATCAAAAACTGTAAGATGAGCATAATAATATCCCAGGTAGATGATATGAAATATCACTTGATAAAGAGTATTTACCACTATTCAAGAAAAAAACAGTCCTGTTGCTTACTTTTATTTTCCGTTACCCCTTTACTGTTTGCCTCCTCTGCTAGAGTATCAATAGCAGCACCTATAGAAATTGCCCAAGCCAGTACAGTAGGTAACATCAACCGCCCTACCTTGCAAATAGGTAGTCAAGGTGAACGAGTCTCAGAACTGCAAGCAGCACTGAAACTGTTAGGGTTTTATACAGGTGCAGTAGATGGCGTTTATCAAGAAGGTACAGCTAGGGCTGTTTCTCAGTTTAAACAAGCAGCGGGCTTAAAATCAGATGGTATTGTAGATACTCTTACTTGGCAAAGACTTTTCCCTAATGTATCAACCATTGCTACCAATACCTTGCCAACTGTTGTCCCAACAACCAACAGTAATAATTTGATATTTCCTGCTCAACCCAGTAGAAACACTAGGGTTAATAACGCCACAGTTGTACCAAAACCGAATCCTCCCAAACCAACCACAACTGCCCAAAATAAGCCTAACACCAGCTTTCAGCCAACTCCGCCCAATCAGCGAAATCCTAAGGTTCAATATACTACAGCCGGATGGCCTATTTTGCGTTTAGGCAACACAGGCTCAGAAGTAAGCAAATTACAAAGACTACTACAAACCTTGGGATTTTTAAAAGGTAGTATAGATGGAGACTTTGGTATTACCACTGAAGCAGCAGTTAAAGCTGCTCAAGTTCGTTATGGGTTACAACCAGATGGTGTGGTTGGTGGAGCTACTTGGGAAGCTTTCGTGCGGCGACTACCCAAGCAACGTTGAAAAAATTAAAAATTAACAATGACTGCATTGAGTTTGAAGATATCAACTGTAGAATCAATCTCAAATCCAAAATCTAAAATCCAAAATTGGATGAAATGAAACACTTTTTATTAACTTGGCTGGGTACAGCGTTAGCATTATTGGTAACATCTCAAATTGTACCAGGTTTCATTATCAAGACTTTTGTAGCGGCCTTGGGTGCTGCTATTGTCATCGGGTTGGTAAATGCCATCATTCGCCCAATTTTGAGTGTTTTAGCATTTCCCATTACCCTGATTACTTTTGGTTTATTTACCTTTGTCATTAATGCCTTAACTCTGTGGTTAGCAAGTGCTATCATTCCCGGTTCAGGTTTTGAAATTCAGGGTTTTATCCCCGCTTTTCTCGGCTCTATTGTACTGGCAATTGTTTCCAGTATTATTAATTATGTACTGAGAGTAGTAGATTGAAGAAGGCAGAAGGTATTTAGGTGACAGGTGACAGGTAACAGGTGACAGGTAACAGGTGACAGGTGACAGGTAACAGGTGACAGGTGACAGAATAAGAGTCAGCAAAAAAGTTAATTTTTACCCTACACTCTACATCCTGCAACTGCTATAGTCACTGCGCCTACTTCCCCTGGTAAACGAAAAATTTGCTTGGGAACTAATAAACTCACTTCTAAAGTCTTATGAGATGCTGCTAAAATAGCTGCTGCTTCTGCTACACTCGGTGTTCCTACTATTTCTGTAATTCTTTTACCAGGGTTGGGAACACTTACACCAGCTAAAACTTCTGCGGTGAATGTTTGTAGAGGTAAATTATGTTCTCGGCAAAATTCTCTTAAACCCAATTCTGAAGCTTTAATATCAATGGTGGCAATACCCGCAATATCTGTATAGACAAGCTGATATTCTTGAAATACTTTTTCAATAGCCGCACCAACTAACTGGGGAGAAATTCCTTTCAGACAACCGATACCTACCCATAGGGAGTTTACCAATTTTTGCACAGATGCGGTAGTCATAACCAATCACCCAAACTGAATATCAAAAATCTCAAAATTTAATTATTTATATAGAATCGTTCCAAAAGCTTATCAATAGGCAGAAAATCACACTCAAGAGAGATTGATTTTATGTTATTGTAAATTGTGATACACAAAAAATGATAATTCCAATACTGTCGCGAAAAAAGAAATTGATATATTAGGTAAATCTAGCACAGTAGGAAACATCGAGGGATAGAGAACGCAAAGGTAAAGGTAAAAGGTAAATTAAGTCTTCAAGTTTACTTTTTTTCTACCCTTGTAACTCAAGCTTTTGATAATCTTGATGTTTCAATTTTTTGTTTCTCCGTCGTAGCAAAATCACATCAGTTACGGCGGAGTTTTGCTTAATAAGTTTTGTAGAGTAGGTGACAGGTGACAGGTGACAGGTGAAAGAGGTACAAGTTTGTTAACGTCTATTTTTCTTTATTCACTCTTTTGCCCCTGCTTGTCGTAAAATATTTGCCATTGTCCGATAACTGTTAAATTCTGCAATCATTAAAGCTGTATAACCACCTTGGTTTTTTAAGTTCACATCCGCCCCATTATTAACTAACATCTGCACAGCTTGAGTATAACCCTCTGATGCAGCATACATTAATGCTGTTGCACCTGCGGTGTCTTGAAAATTCACATCTGCACCTTTTTCTATTAGCAGTTGGAATATATCTGGATGGTTGCTAACTAAAGCTTTTACCAAAGCAGTTTTCCCATCATCTGCTATAACATTGATGTTAGCACCATTGTCAAGTAATACTTTGACTGTTTGGGTGTGTCCTTGAGATACTGCTAAGGTGAGGGCAACTTCCCCAAAGTTCTTTTTATTGGGATCTGCTCCTGCACTCATTAAAGCTGCTACTATTTCGCTATATCCTTGGAATGCGGCTATCAGTAAGGGTGTATCTCCTAGATGATTTCTAATTTCTACATCTGCACCGTGTTTAATTAAGATTTTGACTATATCTAAATAGTCTTCAACCACAGCAAAGTGTAATGCTGTTTCTCCTTCTTTGTCTTGATGATTAATTTCTGCACCTGCATCTAATAAAGCTGTAATAATGTTACTATGTCCTGCTGCGGCTGCGGCTAAAAGTGCTGTACTGCCATCGGGGTTTTTGATGTTGGGATCAGCACCGTGTAATAACAGTGTTTGTACTATATCTAAAGTTCCCAAGTCTGCGGCTATGATTAAAGGTGTTTCACCTTCTGCATCTGGGGTGTTGACAAAATTACTTTTTTGTAGTAAGGCTTTGACAATTGCTGTATAACCTTGTTTGATGGCAAGTTTTAAGGCGTTATCATTATCTGTATCGGTGATACTAGCATCCGCACCAGCATTTAAGAGTATTTGTACAATTTCCAGATGACCTTTTTGAGTTGCTGCCATTAAAGCGGTGCTGCCATCTTCATTAACGGCATTGATATCCGCATCTTTAGATATTAAAAGCTTCACAATATCAACTTGATTATTGCTTGCAGCCAACATTAAAGCTGTTAATCCGTAGGTTTTTCTAGGTAAATTGATGTTAGCGCCAAAATCTAGGAGCGATCGCACAATTTCCGTATAACCCAAATTAGCGGCAAACATTAATGCTGTAGTGCCATTGCGATCGCATCCATCCACATTAGCACCAGTAGCTAATAGTTCACCAACCCGCTTGATATCGCCGCTTTTTGCCGCATTCAGCAGTAAATTATCATTTTTGTCAATCATAAAAGAAATTCCGCCCTGGTGGAAATTGCTTGATTTAGCATCAAAAATTAGTTTGTGCTTGTTGTTTGCACTTTAGCAAGAGATAAAAAACAAGATAGTCCTGAATCAATTTATGCTAAGTTTTATTAAGATTTAATAATTTGGATAACCAAGCGATGAGTTTAGAACTTTCTCCAGAGGTCAAATTTGGGTTAAACTTCCTGCACCCAACAATGATGTGGATATTATTAGCACTCTCCTTGTATGCAGCATACTCAGGTTTACAAGTCCAGCGTACCAGAAATGCTTCAGCAGAAGAAAGAAAAGAACTAATTAAAGCTAAATTTAATGATAAACACGAGAAAATGGGGGCTATCATCTTGGCGTTGATGGTAGCAGGTTCAATTGGTGGTATGGCTGTTACTTATATCAATAACGGTAAATTATTTTTTGGACCACACTTGTTAGCGGGTTTGGGGATGACTGGTTTAATCGCATTTTCTGCGTCTTTGTCTCCCTTCATGCGAAAAGGGGCAAATTGGGCGCGGGCGACTCATATTTTGTTGAATTTTGGGATTTTAGGGCTGTTTATTTGGCAAGCTGTTTCTGGGGTAGAAATTGTCCTCAAAATTCTCAGCAACGCATAGAAGGCAGGAGTCAGGAGTTTTTTATTTTGGATTTTGGATTTTGGATTTTGGATTTTGGATTGTTTTTGTCAACTCCAATCTAAAATCTAAAATCTAAAATTTTTCTCCCCTATTCCCTGTTTCCTTTTTACTGTCACCTGTCACCTGTCACCTGTCACCTGTCACCTATGACTAATGACCAAAAAACTTTTTCTTGGGATGAAAAGGAATATTGAGAGAGTTATGAAAATCTTCTTGAACTTTGTGAGTTAAACGACGGGAGACTTGACGGACAATTTGATGCAGTAGGCGATCGCCTGTAGACTGAATTAAAGCATGGGGTAAACGGTGAATAAATCTGGGAAAATGCAGATCAACAATCAACTCTAACTGCCATTCTACCCTAGTCATCCCCGGCAAACTTTCTACTAATTCCAAAGACGCATTATAGTCTACATCATAACCAGGGGCTTGATAGTCTGGGATAGGAATTGTACGGATGTGGTATTTACCTTCCTGTGGTGCTAACAATTCCAAACCTATTTTTGGTTCTACCTCATAGCCAAAAGCGCCAAAGCGGCCAATGACCAAAGCATAACCATTTTTACCCAAAGGTTCAACCCTCATAGGTTCAGCGCAACGCACAAACCATGAAGAATGGGAATTGAGATATTCAGCAACCTGTTCTTGAGAAGCATACATTTCCATGCAGTCTTGATGACGACTATGGAATTTACTAGGACCTACATGAGATTCTTTAGCTGGTGTTTCATCTGAGGTTACGCTTGAACCCGCTGGTAAAACTGATTCAGTTATTTCCAAGGTTTGAAATTCCCAGTTGTTTGCTACCATAAATGCGTTTTCTGTATAGTTAAAAAGTTTGTCTATACCAATGATTCCCAATCAGGGGGAGTTTGTTCACACAAAAATACAAATTTCATCAAAACATCAAAAAGTCTGTTATCACCTCCATAGAATCACTACAATTAAGAACGAAAACAGCACATATTAGTTTCTCAGGATAGCGTAAATCATGAAAGTATTTGTAGCAGGTGCAACAGGTGAAACCGG
This sequence comes from Sphaerospermopsis sp. LEGE 08334, assembly GCF_015207205.1. Classification (NCBI taxonomy): domain Bacteria; kingdom Bacillati; phylum Cyanobacteriota; class Cyanophyceae; order Nostocales; family Aphanizomenonaceae; genus Sphaerospermopsis; species Sphaerospermopsis sp. LEGE 08334. The sequence continues at coordinate 92,533 of NZ_JADEXH010000001.1, forward strand.
TCGCCGCATTGTACAAGAGTTAGTAGCCAAAAATATTCCCGTTCGTGCTTTGGTACGGGATCAGGAAAAAGCTAAAGCTATCCTATCTCCTGAAGTTGAGTTAGTTGTGGGGGATGTGTTATCACCAGAAACCCTAACTGCTGCCATAGGTGATAGTACAGTAGTTCTGTGCGCTACTGGTGCAAGACCCAGTTTTGATCCTACAGGACCCTATCAAGTAGATTTTCAAGGTACGAAAAACTTAGTTGATGTAGCAAAAGCCAAGCAAATTGATCATTTTATCCTGGTTTCTTCTTTGTGTGTTTCCCAGTTTTTTCATCCGCTAAACTTGTTTTGGTTAATTTTAGCCTGGAAAAAACAAGCTGAGGAATACATACAGAAAAGTGGACTCACTTATACAATTGTCAGACCAGGAGGGCTGAAAAACGAAGATAACACGGATGGGATAGTTATGCAAGGCGCTGATACTTTATTTGATGGTAGCATCCCCCGGCAAAAAGTAGCTCAAGTTTGTGTCGAGTCTTTGTTTGAAAATGCTGCACGTAATAAAATTGTCGAGATTGTCGCTAAACCTGAAGTTACCCCTAAAAGCTTCCAGGAATTATTTCAAGGAATAGGTAATGGGTAATTGGTAATTGGTAATTGGTGATTGGTAAAATAACTATTCCCTGTTCCCTGCTATAACCAATGACTATTAAATTCAAAGGTGTAGAAAAATTAATTGGTCCGATTGCATCACTTCTGGCTTTTGTGTATCTTTTTCAATGGTACATTTTTGGTAATTTGCAATCAACAACAGATCCGAGATTTGAGCGAAAAAATCCGCCTTTGGTGATGAAAGACGGAGATCCTTACATCCGTGCTTTGATGCGGACGATTTCTTTTAGTGAGTCTAATACTCAACGTCCTTATTCTGTGTTATATGGTGGTAAACAGGTGAATGATTTGAGTCGTCATCCACAGATATGCGTAACCATTGTCAATGGTCCAAATCAAGGAAATTGTTCTACTGCTGCGGGTAGATATCAAATTATTAATACTACTTGGTATGACATTGCACCCCGTTATCATCCTCATCCCCCTGGGTTGAGATTTTGGCATAGTTATAGTTTTGACGCTGAATATCAAGATATAGTTGTTTATCGTTGGTTGAATGATTCTAAAGTTTGGGGAATTGATATTTCTCAACAGTTACGTAATGGCAAATTAAATGATGTTTTACGCCGACTTTCTCCCACTTGGACAAGTTTAGGATATGGGATAGAAACTAATTCTAATACTCGTTTTTTACCTCAAGTTTATCAAAAGGTTTTACAAGAAGAATTAGCACTACCATCATCAAATTCTCTGCCAGATTCACAACAAATCAGGTAATTTGAGATTTGAAAATTGTAGTTTAGTTTTCTAACAAAAATTTTCCGACATGATCCACAAAATCCCGTGTATTTTCTAAGTGAATATTATGTCCAGCTTTTTGAATGACTTGCAGTTGAGTTACTAATGGATTTCTGTAATACATTGCTGTATTAATATGAACAAATTTTTCATCATATTCACCTACTAATAAAAGTAACGGAATTTGATTTGCTTCTATTTTTGTCCACAAAGAAGGTTGGTATCCATTACCCATAAATTGCAAAGATTTGGCAAGTGCTAAAGGATTATTTTCTAACCTACTTTCTATCATCTTTTGATATGCTGGATGATTTTTGATATTACCAAAAATTGGCTGATTATACCAATTGTGCAAAAAAAACTGAAATTCCGATTTATCAATCATCCTAATTAATTTTCGGGTAATTTTATAATCACTTTTAATCCTGGATAATCTTTCTGCATCTGTTGGTAAACCAGGAGAAGCAGATTCTAATACAACTTTGATAAATCTTTCTGGAAAATGTAAAGTGAGATATAATCCTAATCTTCCTCCCATTGAATAACCAACTAAAAAACATTGTGCTATTTCTAATTCATCTAATAAGTTGATGATAGCTTGGGCGGTATTTTCTATTTTATAACATTCATCACCGCATAAAACTTTTGTTTTACCATGTCCTGGCAAATCCAGGGTAAGATAAGAAAAATCATCACCTAATAGTTGAATTGCTTCATCAAATTCATGAATATTACCCATAAAACCATGTAAAAACAGAATTACTGGTTTACGAGAGTTTTTATTAAAGGAATAGTGAAAATGATAGTTTTTATTCAATGGGGTTATTTGTTGAGTTTGCATTGATTTTAAGTGGTCGTGCAAAATAAATTTTATATTTGGGAGAGGGAATAGGGAACTCTTAACAGGGTACAGATAAGAAATACAGAGATTTTTGTTTGTTCCAAAAATGTTAAATTAATTTTGCCCAGGTACTTAATAAATATTTTTATCATGTCATCTATAATAATATAGCCTTTTCAAACCTCGTGTAAAACTAATCTAAATTAAGGGTACAAATTTTGAGCAATTAATAATTTACGCGATCGCACTCTACTGGAAGTATTAAACATCAATAACCGTGATGTAGCTCTACCAATAGCAGTAGTACCAATAATTTCTGCATTTTTTAAAGTAAAATGTTCATTCCAAATTTGTAATCTGGGATGAAATAAACGAATAATTTCCCCATTACTTGAATCAAGAGTAGCAAAATCAGATCCTTTATGACGATTACAAGGTAAACAAGATAAAGCCAGATTTTCCTCTAAAGTTTCACCTCCATGTTTAACAGCAATAATATGATCAATTTCGTGTGTGTAAATAGAAAAGTCTTGATGAATTAAACAATATTCACAACGTCCTTTAGCGCGTTCTATGACTAATTGATGTAAACTAGAAGAAATGGCATTATTTGTCATTTTTAATTACACTGTAAGCTCTGGCTTTAAGTAAAATCATTAATTGATCTAGCTGTTCATAAACATCTAATTCACTGCTTTCAGTTTCGGAAATTGTACCCCTACGATTTTTTTCTAATAACTCTTCTAGCCTTTTTTGTGCTTGGGTAGAAACTTTGAATTTAGCTATTTGTTCCGGTGTTGGTTGTTTAATTAAAAAGTCTAAAACCTCTGTGTAAGTGTTAGGAATATCGCTAGAATTATTTAAGGTTAATGTTTCTGGTGTATATGTTTCTAGCAGTTGTGAAAGCAGTTCTGGAAGACGATGTAATATAGGTTGTAAACGGGTTGCTAGTTCATCCGGTACTTGAATTGTTAGTTGCGCCATTTTGATTAGGGATGGTATGTTTATTTATAGTTTAGCGTGAAAATTTATGAAATTTCTGAAATAATATTAGTATTTAAATATTCTGTTATTTCATCTACAAAAATCTGTGCTTGTTCAAATAATAACGTTGCAGATTCTTGATCAGGTTGTAACATTTCTCCATAATCACTTGCTTGTCGTTCATCAAAAGCACGATGAAAACTACGAGATAACTCCTTAGAAAAAATACCTGTTTTCACAAATTCACGATCAAAAAAACTAATTCACTATGCTTAGAACTACCTAAACCCTTAGTTGCTAAAAGACCTAAAGCAGCATAAAACATTGCATAATAAGAACGATTAATACTACCACGAAAAGCAGATTTGCTTAATAAAATCTTGGCTTCTCGTAATGTTTCTTTGCTTTCTGATAAACGGTATTCAATTAATAATTTTAATTGCTCATTTATCATATACAAATTCCCTCTTTTAAGACCTTAGAAATTAAAGGACTAGCACCCATAGCACCGTTTATAATTTGTGCTTCTGTCACAACAAAAGTAGAAATAACTAGATCATGTTTAAACCCAATTTCCCAGGCTAAATCACTTATTTTTTCTCGACATGACCTATCTAAATCAGCAATTTTAATAAACACATCTAAATCTGATTCTTCTGTAGCATTACCCCATGCTCTTGAACCAAATACCCGTAAATCTAAAATCGGCATTATTGCTTCTAAACGGTTACGAAATTCTGTAACAATTTGGCGATCTTTATCTTTCATTATTGTGATTCCTCCATATAAAAATCAATCTTGCAAAATGATAACTTACAGTTCTATCTATCTTCCTGGACTGCGATCGCTCAAATTAGCAAAATCTTCATCTGTAAATTCTATACCCAGAATATAACTTGAAACCTAGACAAAGAGAGAGTTTTACTCCTGACTCCTGACTCCTGCTGTACTAAATTCTAATTCACAACTTCTCGCCTTCTAGGTATGTCATAAATCATAAAATCATGCGCCATGATAGTATTAGGAAAAATCGCACGGGCTTCCTTCAACAAATCTTTTAACTCAATAGCATTACCAGGAGTATAACGAGGACTAAAATGAGTCATAATTAATTGATTTACACCAGCGGTGTATGCTGTTTGTGCTGCCATTGTGCTGGTAGAATGTAATCTTTGAAAAGCCATATCTGCATCTTGATGGGCAAAGGTAGCTTCATGAATTAATACATCTGCATCCTGGGCTAATTTGACAGCACCATCACAATAAACAGTATCTGTACAATAGACAAACTTGCGGCCAATTTCCGTAGGGCCACATAATTCACTACCATTAATTACTCTTCCATCTTCCAGGGTTACGGTTTCACCGCGTTTAAGTTTGCCATAAATAGGACCAGAAGGAATTTGTAAAGTTTTGGCTTTTTCCACATCAAAGCGTCCGGTTCTGTCTTTTTCCTCTACACGATAACCAAAAGCTGTAATGCGGTGATGTAACAAACCACAGCTAACAATAAATTCATTATCTTCGTAAATTACCCCTGGTTGAACAGTATGTACTTTGATGGGGTAAGAAAAATGGGTGTGTGAGTAACGTGAGGCGCTTTGCAGATATTCATTTAACCCAGCAGGACCATAGATATCAACTCGTTCCACATTACCAGCTAAACCACAACTGGCTAAAAGTCCCATCAAGCCAAAAATATGATCTCCGTGGAGATGGGTGATAAAAATTCGGGAGAGTTGGCTAATTTTCAGATCACTCCGCAAAATTTGATGCTGTGTACCTTCACCACAGTCAAACAACCATAGTTCTGCCCGTTGTGGTAATCTCAGTGCCACACTGGAAACATTACGTGATCTTGTAGGTACACCGGAACTTGTTCCTAAAAATGTTATTTGCACAGCGTTTTCTAGCCTTCCTCTAACTCAAAATGAGGATTTATCTATGATAACTCACAAGATAACCAGGCCAAGATAACTCACAAATAGTTCCTTGAGGATACATGGGAAGGCGTTGAAATTTACCTTTAATTTGTCGGGCTAAATTTTTAAACTGTTTTGTTCCCTGACCTTCCCTCCTAGATGAGTTAACGCCTAAACCATCATCTACAATACTTAGTGTGTACCAACCCATAGAGAAAGAACAAGCAACTTTGAGACAGGTTACTCCCATTGCATATTTACCGACATTACACAAAGCTTCTTCCAAAAATCGGCAAATTCCTCGTTTGTCTTCAATAGTTAAACAGTCTTCGTCTATAGGTTCAAAATTACGAATTTTTAATTTGATGGTTCTAAAGCAAGGAAAATCTCTTTCTAAGGTGTGACTATAAACTTGATAGAGAATTTCGTGCAGAGGTTCTTGTAAATTGATAATTATACTGTTTCCTAAGTAAAGGTTTATTTCTTGATGTGTGAGGTTTTCCTGTTGCCAAAATTCATAAATTCCCCTTAATTCTTGGTTTAAATTTTCTAGGTCTTTTTCTAACTCCGGTAGCATTTTCTTAATTGATAAATCTTGTAACTTCACCAATCTTAAAACCCTATTGAGAGTTTGTAGTGGTCCGTTATGGATGGTTTCAAATGCAACTTCAATCATCGCTTTTCTAGCTTTAATTCCCGATTTAACGATTTGGCTATAGTGATATATACCTGTGATAGCTATAGCATTTAAAGCTAAGACTATAATTGCGGAAAATTTTGGAATTAAGCAACCCCAAGTTAATAGTACATAACTGGCACTGACTAAGTTAGAGATGACAATACTAATCACTATAATATTTGTGACTGGATATGTGTTTAACATCCAGATATTTTGCCATCCCGATTTCATTTTCATCCAAAATTTAGACTGCATAAGCTTTAAATATTAATTGACAATTGACAATTGAAAATTGAAAATTGACAGAATTGAAATGGTTATTTGTTAGTATTCAGCTATCAGTAATCATTAATCAATCAACCCTTCTGATCTCGCTTTATTTTCTGTTTGAATACGGATATTTTTACCTTCCTCTGGGTAAACGTTTAAAGCATCTTGTAACTTACTCCAATAATGACGCACCATGCGCTCAGATACACACATTTTTTCAGCAATTGCTTTATCTTGTAATCCTTCTTGAAAAGCCAAATTTAGGACTTTTAACCATTCGGGTTTTACTTCTAATCCTGAGTAAATTCCTTTGATATCTTTTGTATGAGTTAATCCTTGTAATGCCCAATCTACTCTTGTTAACATTTCCTGGGTTGAGAGGCTTTTATCAGCAATAGTAAAACCTCCTTTGTGACTATCAATATCCAAACGAATACGTACCAATGTCCTCGCATGGGCGCTTTGGACAACAATATTTAAGTGAGGATATTTTTGCATCAAAATTTTTAACAGTTGGATACCGTTGTCAGGTCGCGCAGTCAGTCCTTTTTCTTCGGGAATTGAAAGATCCATAACTATCAAATCAGGCTGAAAACTGGTAAGTTGTTCAAGAGTATTATTGACATTAATTGCGGTTATAAATTCAGCACTAGGATAGTTTTTTTTGAGAATGTCAATTGTTCCACTTAACACTGATTCGTGATCATCAATTACCAAAATTTTCAGCAATTTATTGGCTGATAAAATTTGTTCCATCTTCAATACTGAATAAAAATTAGCTTTTCCTAAATTGTATTTATGTTGGTTTAGTTGCTATGAGGGATGTCACCCTTACCCCGGATAATTTTACTGAATTAATATAATTATTTTGGTGAAAATATTGGCTAGACAATAACACCTACCAACAAAAATACCAAGCTATCCTAAGATTGCTACTGTTGTAAAAGCATTGCCCAGACATTAAAAATTCTAGGCTATCACTCAGATAATTTAATTCCGGTAGATAGGAATAAGATGTTAGGTTAGATAGATCAGAATAGGTGATTCTGACAGTTATTTTTTTTGTATTTTCTTTGAATTGTAAACTGATATAAATTGCAATAGGTGTAGAATTTTCTCGCAAAGTTATTATTAATAATTCTTCTAAAGCTCGTAGAATTATGAGACTACCTTCTACAGACTCATGTTGCCAATATGCTGGCATATCAATATGAAAATAGACATGAGAATAAGATGCTACCCAGGGAGCTAATAAGCACTGGATTGAGAGTGGTAAACTCTCTTGAATATACACTGGACACAGGCGATCGCTCAATTGAACTAAAGAATGATGAAAATTATCAATTTTTTTGGTGTGTTCATAGCAATTCTGAATTAATAAATTTGGATGATCTATTTTTAATACATCTAAACTGCGACGGATGGTGAAAGTTTCTTGTAACAAACTGTCCCGGATTTTTTCTGCTTCCTGAAACAGTTTTATGGATTGTCTATAAGACCACCATTGTAATGCTTCTTTAATTCTTTGTTCATAGGTCATAAACTTGACAATTTTTATGACTTGAGTAACTGTAATGCAATACTGTTCGGTTAACAAAAATTACGTATTAGAGATCCCTCTATATCACCCTTAAAAAGGGCGGTTGGGGGAATGCACGCTATGCGAACAAAATCTTAACCGAAAAGTATTGGCTACAAACAAATATTCTGACTCCTGACTCCTGACTCCTGACTCCTAACTTCTTACGTTACATTTTTATTCTTTGCTTCCATCTACCTGCTTATAAATCAGTAATTAATCTTGCTTTTCTCAGCATAAATTGTAATGCTGTTTCTTCTCTGGAAATAATATCAGCTTTTACTTGCATTCCTGATTGGATATAACATTGGTGATTACTATTCCCAAATTGAAGAGTTTCCGGTTCAATTGTTGCTTCAAAATAATTACTAGCTGTTGCTATACCTGTGTTATTATTTTGGGTTGTAATTACGTCAGGAGAAATGGTTTTAACAACCCCTTTAAGAGTCCCATAATCAGGATATGGACAGGCATTAACACGCAATTGAACTTTTTGCCCAACGGCGACTTTTTTAATTTCATTCGTAGGAATCATAGCTTTAATAAAGAGAGAAGAATTATTAGGAACAATTTCAGCAATAGATTCACTAGCACGCACTACTTGACCTGGGTTACGTAAATTTAGCTTGAGTATAATACCATTGCTAGTAGCAAAAATACTGCTTTTGCGAATCTGATTTTCCACTTGTTCCAGTTCTTTTTGTGATTGATTAATTTGGACTTGTAATTGCACGCGACGCTCAAGTAATGCTTGTTTCTCTTTATTTAAACTAGCAATATTAGCTTCGCCTTTAGCAGTTTCTTGGGCAATACGTTCTTGTGCCATCATCACTGTTGCAGGAGTTGGATTTACTGCTGCTTTAGCTGATTGGAGTTTAATTTTAGCTATTTCAAATGACTTTTGTTCAGCTTGTAGTCTTAATTGTGTTTGTTGCACAACTAATTGTTTTTGTTCAAATTCTCGTCTCCCAATTGCGCCAATTTTTGATAATTGCTCATAGCGATCGCGGTCTAATTTAGCAAATTCTAAATCAGCTTGAGCTTTTTGTAAATCGGTTTTAGCCTTTTGCAAACTTGCCTCTGAAGCTAGAAATTCACTGTTAGTATTAACTTTTCGTTCTTGATATTCCCGTTGGTTGCGGGCTAAATCTACTTTTGCAGTAGCAATAACAGTTTCAATCACTTTTTTTTCTGCGGACATCTGATTATCTAAATTCTGAATTTGTGCATCTATTTGAATTAGTTGTAAACCACCTTGTTGAATATTACCTTGCAGTTGACTTTTTTTAATTAGTAATTGTTCATTATCCAAATTAGCAATTACATCTCCTATTTTCACAGGTTGATTTTCTTTGACTAAAATGGTTTTAACTGTTCCTTCCATTTGTGGTTGTACTAGACGAACTTCACCCGTAGGACGCACAGTACCAACTGCTTTCACGGTGACATTATATTTAATCCATGAAGATAACGTAATCCCAGTCACAACAGTACCAATGAGAAATATTCCTGCTAAAGATGTCCAACGACTAATAGGAGGAAGAAACTCATCATTTTCTCCTGAAGGAATAAATTTTTGATTATGAGTGTAGAGCATAAGTACCTGATAATTTAATTATGTTGAATTAGGGAATTAAAAAATCTAAATGCTCCCCTGTTTTTACCTTTAACTCCTGCAAAGAACCTTGTATTTTTAACTTTCCTTGATCTAGCAAAACTATCCAATCAGTACGATTAATTACCTTGGGACGATGAGTAATTAAAATTGTTGTTTTACCCCGACGATGTGCAAATAATTGATCCAAAACTTGCCCTTCACTGACAGGATCAAGTCCACCTGTGGATTCATCTAAGAGCAAAATTGGTGGATCTGTAACAATAGCTCTAGCTATGGCTAATCTTTGACGTTGACCACCGGAAATATTAGCGCCAAACTCGCCTAAAATAGTTTGATATTTTTCCGGTAATTTACTAATAAATTCATCAGCACCAGCAATTTGGCAAGCTCTGACAATTTGCTCAAACGTAACGTAGGGCGCTCCTAAACGGAAGTTTTCCACAATAGAACGACTCCAAAAATGGGCATCTTGGGGAACAAGTACCACCTGTTGACGGAGACTGTCTAAAGAAAGGTCTTGCAGGTTATAAAGTCCAATGCGGATATTGCCAGACTGGAGAGGATATAAACCAGCAATTAATTTAGCCAGGGTACTTTTACCACATCCAGATTTACCAATTAAAGCCACAACTTTACCACCGGGAATGGTTAAGGAAAAATCTTCTAAAAGGTCAATTCTACCTGCATAATGAAAGTTGATATTTGTACAAATTATGTCAGCATCACCAGGAATTTTTGCAAATGGTTTTCTGCCGTCATTTTCATTTTCTGGAGTAGCATCAATAACTTCTGTTAATCTTTGTACGGCTGTTTTGGCACGGGTAAATTCTTCAACAAAACTGATAACAGTAGCTATTAGACCTAGAAAATTACCATTCATTGAATTAAAGGCTAATAGCTGCCCAATACTTAGGTTTTCATCTGGGTTAATGACTAAATTACCCCCAAACCAGAGCAAAACAATACTGCCAATTGCAGAAACAAAGCTAGAAAAGGTATTATTAATAATGCCAATTTGCATTGTGCGTAATGTCAAAGTGGCAAGCTTACTAAATCGAGATTGAAATTCTTCGGAAAATTGGGAACCAGCGGCGGTAGTTTTGAGAGTTAATGCACCTTTAAAGGTTTCTACTAACACACCTTGCGATTCTGCATCTTTAACTAATAGTTCACGGGTCTTTTGTTGTAATGTAGGCTGGAATATTAATGGAGCTATGGTCATTAAAGCAGCAATACAGATAGCTACTAAAGTTAGTTTCCAGCTATAAAAAGCCATGAAACCAAAGGAAATTAAGGCGATAAAAAATTTGCTGGGTAGACTGACGACAACTTGAGTAACTAATTGATTTATTTGGTTAATATCTTGGAGACGACTAACGATTTCTCCACTACGACGAGCTTCGTAATAAGAAAGTGGTAAGCGTAATATTTGTCTGCCAAATTCTAGGACTAATCCTAATTGTAGACGTTGAGCAAAGTGAGCAATTAAATTAGACTGAACCCAAGAAAGACTACTAGAAATTAGGTTCATTACCACTACAGCGATCGCCATAGTAGTCAGTAGTTTAGTATCTCCACGCACTAAAACATCATCGGTAAGAATTTGTAATAGAAAAGGAGAGGCTAAAGATAATAATCCTAAAAGCAAGTTCAGAGGTAAAGCTTGAGCTAAAATAGTGCGGAAATTCCACACGCGCTTGAAGAAACGCCAAAAACCACCAATTTGATCATCTTCTGCTTTGAAAAATTCTTCTGGATCGGGTTCTAATAACAGCATTAACCAATCTGTCCAACCCTCTACTAAATCTTTTTCAGATAGATAGCGGACACCTACTGCTGGATCAGATATGATAAATTGTCTGCCTTTTTTACCATAGAATACTACCCAATGATTACCTTTCCAATGAACAATTGCAGGTAAAGGTGCTTCATTTAATCTGTTTAAAAGTTCGGGAGAAGTTTTGACTGGTGAAGCATTGAAACCTAGTGTTTTTGCTCCCCGTTGTAGTCCTAATAAAGTTGTACCAAATTGTCCTGTACCTACGGCTTCTCTGATGCGGCTGAGTGTAAAATGCTTGCCATAATGTTGTGCTATAGCAGCCAAGCAAGCTGCACCACAATCTTCTTGACTATGTTGGGAAACGTGAGTATATTTCATAAGTTATCAATGTTGATATTGCTGGGATTTTCACTCAATAGGAAGCATCCATGACTTGTATTTGTATATTGAATAATTTTGATTATAAATTCAGTCAAATAATAAAACATTAATGCTTTAGGTAAACTAGATTTCCTTTTTCAGAAAAAGCAATTGCACAATTTATATACTAACTATAGTTGCATAAGTGTTGACAGGGGAAACGCATCTAAATCTTATTGACAAAATACCGTTTTAATGTATAGACCAATAAATCCCTATTTATCGTTTGATTGATTTTTTCAGGATCATGGTGATGGACTAAAATATTGTCAATAAGTGGTCGTTAATGCGAATATTTTGGTCGTTATTGAGATTGAATCGCCCTTATTGATAAGATGCGTTTCCCCTGTAAGTGTTGAGTAAGTAAAAAAATACTGGAACATAATTAATATGTCCCAGTAATTAACCCAGTTAAACTCAATTAGCTATCTCTGAAGTATCCCTAAAACAAACTTAGAAATTGATAATAATTACAATAATTTCATATTTAGTAATTATGTTATCAAAAGTTAAGTTACATTTTTATCATCATTAACAAAGCTTTTGTTGTTCATTTTAGATACTGATACCGTGTTAAAAAGCAAAATAAACACTGTCGTTATTATTTCAGATAATTTCACATAATCTCAAGAGTAGGAGAAAGGTTAGGAGAGATATTTGGAGAGGGATTCTCAGAAAAGCTTGAAGAGAAATTAAAACTAGATGTTCCCTGTGTCAATGTTACTGCTATGACTATAATCGCTTGTTCTGGAGTTAGGAATGCACCACCATTAGCTATAAAGAATGCAACCATTGTGTAAGCCCCGGCTAAAGCATTGCCACCACTAACATTAACAGATTCTTCAGCAGAAAGCTGGATGAATAATGGTTTATTTTCAATTATTTGCATAGTTTTCTGCACCTTGATATCAATTGATTATATTCGCTTTTATGTAGTATTTTATTAATTTCTTTTAAGCTACTAAACAGCTTGCTTATTAATACAATTTCTATCAGGTCAAGGATAAAGGTAAAAAAGATGAAATTTATATTTCACCCTTTAGTATTTATTTCCTACCCCCTGAGTTTCTAGCAAAAATTAAATATTTCGGCAAGTTTTCAAGGGGAAGTGAACAGTTGCAACCTGTTTATAATTTATAGTCAGTGCTGTTACTTGTACTATGTTCCCTTGAACAACGATTAAAATCATTTGATGGTGAGGGTTTCAGGCTTTTAAATTTGGATGTAAACCTATAACCCGAAACCGTCATTCTGCGGAATTTGGGATGAAAAATTGGCGAATCTCTTGTGGTACATAACTTAGTATGTTCTTAAGTAAGTTGGGGTTATTAGTTATGTTAGCCAACTCTAAAACATCGCCACCATTAGCAGTAACAGATTCTTCAGCAGAAAGTTCAGCGAATAATGGGTTATTTTCGATTAATTGCATGATTCAATACTCCTTGATCTTGATTGATTGGATTTGCTTTAAGCTAGTAGTTGATTGCTTTTTTATCAGTCCCTCAACCGCTTGCTGGTTAATACAATTTGCAATCGTGAGTAAGGTGTCTTGAACGCGCTCATCTAGCTCAACAGTAAGCAATTAGTATCAGGTTCAGCTTACCGTTGAGAGAAGGCGCATTCGTCACCTTATCTGATGAAACAAGCTAAAAAGATGTTAAGCTGCTAATGCTGCTGCTTGTACAAAAATAGCTTGTGCTAGGCTTAGAGTCCCATTAGTAGCTGTTAAAATTGCGCCAAGCGCAATTGCTCCAGCTATAGCATTACCACCACTAACAACAGAAGACTCTTCAGCAGCAACTTGAGTGAATAATTCGTTATTGTTGATTACTTGCATGGTTCAATACTCCTTGATCTTGATTGATTGGATTTGCTTTAAGCTAGAAGTTGATTGCTTTTTTATCAGTCCCTCAACCGCTTGCTGGTTAATACAATTTGCAATCGTGAGTAAGGTGTCTTGAACGCGCTCATCTAGCTCAACAGTAAGCAATTAGTATCAGGTTCAGCTTACCGTTGAGAGAAGGCGCATTCGTCACCTTATCTGATGAAACAAGCTAAAAAGATGTTAAGCTGCTAATGCTGCTGCTTGTACAAAAATAGCTTGTGCTAGGCTTAGAGTCCCATTAGTAGCTGTTAAAATTGCGCCAAGCGCAATTGCTCCAGCTATAGCATTACCACCACTAACAACAGAAGACTCTTCAGCAGCAACTTGAGTGAATAATTCGTTATTGTTGATTACTTGCATGGTTCAATACTCCTTGATCTTGATTGATTGGATTTGCTTTAAGCTAGAAGTTGATTGCTTTTTTATCAGTCCCTCAACCGCTTGCTGGTTAATACAATAGCTAGAAACAAATAGTTGAGTCATTTACATTTTCTGCCAACTTAATTTCCAAATTTAGAAATCCATATTTCCGAAAAATACACCCATCAATGCAAGAATAATAAAGATAAAAATTCAATCTTATAGACTTTATTAAATGCTTCACTACCCAGCCAACTCCTAAATACTCTATATATTTATATTTAACCAATTCCAGGATCTGAACAGTATATGTTTACTATTTAGCCCAAAAATGTACTGATAAATAAAAATTAATCATGCACAAATATCACAATACAAAAATATTATTTCTACCATCTAATAAGAAAAATCAGCTATTTCTGTAATCACCGAAGTATTGCCATAAACAAAGTATAAAACTTTTGCCAAAATGGCGCAAAGTTTTTATAAAAAATCAGCAAATGCGTGTTAAGGTTTTATTTCCATTGTCTTACCCCATCTCTTCTTTTAGTGCATCTGCCCATGTTTGTAGATTATTTACACCCCCAGCACCTTGAAGAATTAGTGCAAAATAGCTGTATTGATTTACACTTAACCCGTCTAAATTTTATATCGCTCCAAGGTACGATCGCCTATCAGTACCTACTTATATCGGAACAAATACCACGCACCAATACTGGCATGGTAAAAAGTTCGTGGTTGCAGCGTTACAGCCATATTACAGCAGGTGGTTGGTGGTGTTCTGGAAGAGATCCCCTAAATAATTGGCAAAAAATGGAATGGGGATGTTTTAAACCATCCCAACCCCGACAAAATAAAAAAGGCAAGTCTATTAAATATGAACATCCTCCCAGCACACCAACGCGGGTATTTTGTCTGCGGGTGACATTGAAAATTTGGCAGCAAGTTGCCCAGCGTTACAATATGGATATGCCTCAAAATATCACTATTGCTGATGATGGTGAAGCGGAAGGTTTTTGGCAATGGGTGATGGAATGTAATATCTCAATAATTATTTGTGAAGGTGTGAAAAAAGCCGCAGCTTTATTAACACAAGGATATGTTGCTATTGCTATTCCAGGAATTACTAGCGGTTATCGCGTTGTTAAAGATAACTTAGGTAAAGTTACCCGTCGTCAACTCATACCTGACTTAGCAGTTTTCGCTACCAAAAAACGCAATTTTTATATATGTTTTGATTTTGAAACTCAAGCAAATAAAATCGCTGCTGTCAATAATGCTATTTCCCAACTTGGTTGTTTATTTCAACAACAAAACTGTCCGGTAAAAGTTGTGGAACTGCCAGGAACAGAAAAAGGCGTTGATGAATTTATTGCTGCTAAAGGTGCAGCTAATTTTGATAAAGTTTATCGTCAAAGTGTAGATTTAGAAATTTATCTGGCTCAAACTAAACCTCACACTGAATTAACAATTTCTCCCGCACTGAATGTTAACCTGGCTTATTTAGGAGAAATACCTTTTCCCTCTTCTGGTTTAGTAGGAGTAAAATCCGCTAAAGGAACTGGAAAAACTACCGGACTGGAAGCTATAGTTAATCAAGCAAAAAGTCGTAATCAACCCGTTTTATTAATTACTCATCGCATCCTTTTAGGAAAATTTTTATGTGAAAAAATAGGCATTAAATGGGGAATTAACCATGAAGCATGGAGTATAGAAGAACATCCCCAAATACCAATTACCAAATCTTTCGGTTTATGCGTTGATTCCCTTTGGAAATTGCATCCTCAAGATTGGCAAGGGGCTATAGTAATATTAGACGAAGTTGAGCAATCTTTATGGCATCTACTAAATAGTAATACTTGTAAAAATAAACGGGTAAAAATTCTTGGAGTCTTCCAACAATTAATTGCTACAGTTATAAAAACTGGAGGGTTAATAATTGCCCAAGATGCTGATTTATCAGATGTTTCTCTAGAATATTTACAAGGTTTAGCAGGAACTAAAATTACTCCTTGGGTAGTTGTCAATAAATGGAAACCCCAAAAAGGTTGGGATGTAACTTTTTATGATTCACCTAACCCAACACCACTAATTCATCAATTAGAATTAGATTTAATTGCCGGACGTAAATGTTATGTAACTACTGATAGTCGCACTGGACGTTATAGTTGTGAAACCATTGAAGGTTATCTTAAAGAACGTTTGCAGAAATTGAGAAAGCAATTTCCTGATACTTTGCTTGTTAGTAGTCAAACTACTAATACTCCTGGCCATGCAGCAGTTGATTTTATTGCGGCTATTAATCAAAAAATTACTGATTATGATACTGTGTTTGTTACTCCTAGTTTGGGGACAGGAATTAGTATTGATGTCCAACATTTTGACCGAGTTTATGGTATTTTTCAAGGGGTAATTCCTGACGCGGAAGCACGTCAAGCATTAGCAAGAGTGCGGGATGATGTTCCCCGTGTTGTCTGGTGTGCTAAACGCGGTATCGGTTTAATTGGTAGTGGTAGTACCAATTATCAATTACTATCTCATTGGTATCAAGAAAACCAAAAAGAAAATCTCGCTTTACTCAGTCCTTTACATAAAATAGATGTAGATTTACCAGCAGTTTATGATCCAATTCATTTAAGAACTTGGGCAAAATTATCTGCTAGGGTAAATGCTTCTATTAGTCTTTATCGTCAATCTTTACAAGATGGATTAATAGCTGACGGGCATAAAATTATTATGCGAAGTAATGCTGTACAAAATAATATTCTGCGGGATTTACGCTTGGCTTTTTTTGCCACTGATGCCCAAGATGTAGAAACTCGTAAAAGATTAATTATGGAAATTTTTAAAGTCCAAAAAGATTGGGCGCAAAGTCGTCAAAAAGCTAAAGATATTAAACGTAAAATTAAGGAAATTAAACAAGAAAATCAATTAATAGCTGCTAATGCTGTGGCTACAGCTAAGAAAATTGATTATGTTGAATATGAACAGCTATTAGCTAAACATTCTCTCGGTGACGAAGAACGTAATCAAATTAATAAATATATTCTCAGAGATAGATATGGAATTGAAGTAACTCCTTGGTTAAAATTGCGGGATGATAAAGGATATTATGGACAATTGTTAATTCATTATTATCTCACTCATGAAAGTGAATATTTTCATGGTAGAGATCAGGAAGAGTGGCAAAAACAATTATCTTGGGGTGAGGGTAAGGTTTTCTTACCTGATATCAAGACTTATACTCTCAAGGTTGAAGCTATAAGAGCATTGGGTATGTTACAATTCCTGGAATCAGGAAGAGTATTTAGTGAAAATGATAGTGATATTATTTGGTTAAAAAATGTTGCTCTTCACAGTAGTAAACATATTAAACGAGCCTTGGGTATTGATGTAGTGAAAGAGAAAATATCTCAAGAGAAAACATCTGTTTCAGGAATTAAGATACTTAATCGACTTTTAAGTTTATTAGGTTTGAAGTTGCAACAGGTAAATAATGTTGATAAACGGGTTTATAAAGTCTATAAAATTGATATGGCAACTCTTAATGATGGGAGAGATAAAATCTTTGCAGTTTGGCAGCAACGTGATGAGTTGAGGTTGTATCATTTACATGGTGTGAATACGGAAATTATTGATTATTCTTTAAATTCTCAGTTTATGGAACAGCCAGTAATGTAACTTATATGTAAGAAGTCAGGAGATCAAGGAGTCAGAATATTTTTTTTGTAGCAATTAGCTACAGAAGTACATTTTTTCATCAATTATCAGAGGATGTCTGAGAAGTATCAGTTTTATCCAGATCCCCCCGTACCCCCCTTAATCAGGTGGGAAAAATTAATCAAAGTCCCCCTTTTGAAGGGGGATTTAGGGGGATCTACAAGTTTCAGAGAAAGTTAAAGATAGAAAAATTACATGAATGCTGAAGAGTTGATCAAACAGGGAGTAAAGAAGAATTTACACGGTGATTATGAAGGTGCGATCGCATTTTTTAATCACGCATTACAACTAAATCCTAACTTAGCTGAAGCATACCATAACCGTGGTCATGCCTACCTGGGATTAGAGAAATTTGAACAAGCGATCGCAGATTATCAACAAGTCATCAACATCATCAAAAATTCTCTCCCCTTACCGCAAAATCTTACTCAAAATCTTACTCAAAATATCAATTTTGACATAGCTAAAGCATTTCATAACCAAGGTTTAGCTCGTTTTAGAGGCGGAGATGATCAAGCTGCCATTGTAGATATCAACCAGGCTTTACAATACTATCCTGATTTTGTTGCCGCTTACAGTAATCGTGGTAATATTCTGCATATTCTTGGTAATTACAAAGAAGCAATTGCTGATTATAACCAAGCAATAAAGTTAAATCCCAACCTAGCAGCAGCTTATCATAACCGTGGAAATAGTCGCTATGCTCTTCAAGACTATCAAGGTGCAATTACAGATTATAATCAGGCATTAGAAATTAATTCCCACTTTGCTGAAGCTTATTATAATCGTGGTTTAGTAATGTCTCACCTGGAAGACTATCAAAAAGCCATATCTGATTTTAATCAAGCAATAAAACTCCATCCTGATGATGATCAAGTCTATTATCAACGAGGTTTAGTTTATAGCAATTTAGGAAACCATGAAAAAGCAATTGCAGATTATAATCAGGCATTGCAAATTAACCCTATCCTCTCCATAGTTTATGGCTTGCGGGCTAATGCACGTTACCATTTAGGAGACTATGAAGGAGCAATTGCCGACAGCAACATACTACTACAACTCAACCCTCAACTAGCAGAAAAAATTACTAATGGGTAATTGATGATTGGTGATTCAATAGACCTCTCCAAAATAGAATGTATTAATTTGTCATAAGTTGTAAGGGCGAAGTATTTCGGCGATAATTTAACGGAAAAATCAGACATCTAGATATCCCATAAGCTTCGACCTGCCCCCATAAATAAACCATAATTTCTTTTCTGGAGATGTCTAATATAAAAGTTTTGGACATATTTGCTTTTCCCTATTCTCTATTCCCTATTCCCTGCCCCAACAGATATCGTAAGTGTTCCACTGGACATGATATAATTTGTCAAATCTTTCTATTTATATATGTCTTGGGAAAGTAGACAAAATCATCATTTAAAAGCAATAAATAGTAATAGTATTTAACCAAAAATATTTCTAAGTTCTCTGGTTGTGTACGTGAGAAAAATATGACTACAACCTTATTACAAACCAATTCCTTGGAATCATTGCTAGGTAAAGAAGCAGAAGATTTGCTAACATATAAAGCCAAGGTTTCTTCAGATTTGCTGCATTTACCAGGAGCAGATTTTATAGATCGAGTGTGGATTAATAGCGATCGCTCTCCCCGTGTGGTACGAAATTTACAACAAATCTATTCTACCGGACGTTTAGCCAATACAGGCTATCTTTCTATCCTCCCTGTAGACCAAGGTATTGAACACTCAGCCGGGTCCGCTTTTGCACCTAATCCAATTTATTTTGATCCCGAAAATATTGTGAAATTAGCAATAGAAGCAGGTTGTAATGCTGTGGCTACAACTTTAGGTGTATTAGGCAGTGTGTCCCGTAAATATGCCCATAAAATCCCCTTTATTGCCAAAATAAATCATAATCAATTGTTGACTTATCCTAATCAATTTGACCAAATTATGTTTGCAGATGTTTGGCAAGCTTGGCATTTGGGAGCAACCGCAGTCGGGGCAACAATTTATTTTGGTTCACCAGAGTCTGATAGACAAATTCAAGAAGTAAGTCAAGCTTTTAAACACGCCCATGAATTGGGTATGGCAACTGTGCTTTGGTGTTATTTGCGAAATAGCAATTTTCAACAAGATCAAGATTATCACCTAGCTGCTGATTTAACTGGACAAGCAAATCATTTGGGTGTCACTATTGAAGCAGATATCATTAAACAAAAATTACCAGAATGCAATCATGGTTATGAAGCAATTGCTAAAGCTACAGGTAAAAGTTACGGTAAAATTGATGAGCGAGTTTACACAGAATTAACCACAAAACACCCCATAGATTTAACTCGTTATCAAGTATTAAATTGTTATGCTGGCAGGGTAGGATTAATTAATTCTGGAGGTACTTCTGGTAAAAATGATTTTGCTGAAGCGGTACGAACTGCCGTAATTAATAAACGTGCTGGTGGTACAGGATTAATTTCTGGCAGAAAGACTTTTCAGCGTCCGTTTGAGGAAGGGGTGCGCTTGTTTCACGCTATTCAAGATGTTTATTTATCACATCAGGTAACTATAGCTTGATTTTGCAGCTTGATTTTTTTTTGTTGCAAATACCTGATGTATGAAATGGTTTTTTGATACCGCAGCATGGCGTAAGCCATAAAAGTCTCATCATGGGGATAGCAAACCTGTAGGGGGTTTAGCATTGCTTTACCCCTACTCCTGTATTTACATTACTTTTTATATACATTTAACCAACCCCAGGTAAGACGTTAGTTACAGGATATTTTTTTAATATTTAGGTATTTGTGAAATATTCAAAAGGACATTTGTCTAATGTGGGAAATAAAGAGATTATTTAATCAAATTCACCGCCAACTTGCTATATTCATGTTAGCTGGTTCAATCTGGTTAATTGGTTTACCAATGCTTTCGGCTCAGGCTGCTGGTTATTATTCCCTGAAAAACCAAAAGCCAGAAATAACTCGACCATATTATTCTAATAAAGCTGGGAAATTAGTGAGAACTGATGTTGTTAGACCTTTCTACTCAACTAAAGAAAGGGGGAAAGCCAAGGTATATACAACACCAGAAATAGGTGATGATTATATCGAAAGTGGCAAGCGTGCAGGTGAAGTAATTCCTAAAGATTTGGGAACTGGAAGTAGACAAAAAAATCCGATCAAGATGCTCAAACGTGCAGGGGAAGAGTTGGGTAATGAACCCCTAAAACGAACTTTTGGCGCACAGGATTATGAAAGGAGTGAAATTGAACAGGAGTTAATCAGAAATAAAGCTGCAAGAGGAGATTATTAATTAAAAATTGACAATTGACAATTGACAATTGATAATTGTTTCATTCAACGTTTAAAACCTGCCCTTTCCAGGGTAAAAAAGCAAAAAATTCCGCAGAATAGGCTTCTTGCCTTCTGCCTTCAGCCTCCTGCCTGATCATAACGACAATTTTTAACGCTTACCTACTTATACCTGTTGAATATGGCTGTGTAAAGCCACAAGAGTTTCCGCTAATTGGTTTAAACGAGTTTCCAGAGATTGTTTGCGTCCAAAAAGCTGACGTAATTTTTGGTAACGGGCAATAGCCATGCTGACTTGAGGAACTTGATCAACTGGACATTGACGCGACCAGGCTTTACCAGTAGCATCAATTCCACAAAGGCGGTAGCCAGTACGGGATGATTGATAAGAAGCATTCTCTTTTGACTCGCAAATCTCTTGCACATAATCCATTAGTCGTTCAACTTCCCCATGACGCAGGGTTGCAGTTCCCCCTGGTTCTGGTTCTTGGGGATTCGACTCTAACCAGCCATTAATCACTGGACCTTCTAAATAAATATCCTGAATT
Organism: Sphaerospermopsis sp. LEGE 08334; assembly: GCF_015207205.1. Lineage (NCBI taxonomy): Bacteria > Bacillati > Cyanobacteriota > Cyanophyceae > Nostocales > Aphanizomenonaceae > Sphaerospermopsis > Sphaerospermopsis sp. LEGE 08334. The sequence goes on from NZ_JADEXH010000001.1 coordinate 113,847, forward strand.
TGCTGGAGAATTGATTGTAATTCTATTTGCCATCCTGCTACAATCTCTTGAATCTCTTGTAAAAGATTCATCGCTAATGCTGGATTTGTACTGTGACGATGGTTACTAAAGCTCGGTGTTTTAAACTTGGGTAAGCTAGGTGTTTTGACTTCAGTTTCTTGGGCTGGGAAAGTTTGTACGGAATTATGTTTAGAAAATAAATGTGGCTGTGATTCGGGATTGGTTTCTTTATTGGTATTTATATCAACTGTGTTAATGTCTTGATTGGCTGAATTTTCTTTAACTTCTTGGCTTTTTTTAGCTCCGACGCTAATTCTAAAGGAGAATGGGCGTTTTGTCCCATCACTGGTTTCTAGTGGTAAGTCGGTACTACGTATCCCTAAATCATGTAGGGTTGCCTCAATGCGTTTTAAACCTGGTTTCATAAACAGATCCTAAAGCTGTGCTGCTGATATGTTTTGACTATTGGGAGTTTGTCAAGAGTGCAAAATTATTGAGAAACCTGTCTTTATTGTATAGGTCATTATAGTAATTGATAAGAATCTTAACCGGAAATCTGGCTTTTTTATTGGCAATATAATTATGAGTAGAGTTATTTTAGTAACAGGTCCAGCACGTTCAGGAAAAAGTGAATGGGCAGAAAATTTAGCAATTCAGTCCGGGAAACAGGTTATTTATATAGCAACAGCTATGGAAAATCCCCAGGATCAAGAGTGGCAAGAACGCATTGAAAAACACAAACAACGTCGTCCACAAGATTGGGTAACTCTGTGTGTACCTGTGGAACTGGCGCACACTCTCAGTAATGCCAAATCTGATACCTGTATTTTGATTGATTCTTTGGGAACTTGGGTAGCTAATTTTTTGGCAGAGGATGATTTAAGCTGGGAAAAAACCTTAGCAGAATTGTTAGAAGTAGTACGTTTAATTGATGCTGATTTGCTGTTTGTTGCCGAAGAAACTGGTTGGGGTGTAGTTCCAGCTTATCCTGTAGGTCGAAAATTTCGCGATCGCTTAGGTAGTTTAGTCCGTCAGTTAGGTGCAATATGTGAACCGATTTACTTAGTAACTGGTGGTCATGTTCTTAATCTCAGTGTTCTTGGTTTTCCCTTACCACCAAGCAAATCTTAATGCAAAATTAAGGATTAATGGACTCAGATTCCTTCATTTAAATCTACAATTAATATATGGCAAACAAACAAAACGTAAAAAAATATCTTGCTCACTGGTTTCAATTAGGGAAGAAAGTGATAGTCGGTCATAGTAATCAAAGTTTCTTGCCTAACCCAGTGCTAAAGGGCGATAACTATAGTCCAGAGTTTGAAGAGTGTTGGCAACAAATTCTTGCCTTAGAAACCCGTGATTGTTATTTAGAAGATACTCAAGAAAACATAGCCGAACTGCTAACCCCAACTTGGGAAGTCCTGCCTTGTGGACGCTGCGCGATGCCAGTACCTGTTAAAACTATGGGAATGCCATCAATATTGTGTCCTTGTTATTATTTGCCTACTTGGCCTAATAATGAACTACCACCGCCAAGATGTCCAGTTAATACTCAAGAACAATTGATAGAAATTCGCGATCGCTTGCTGGGAAATGTGCCTTCATCAATTTAACAATTTGTTCACAAAATAAGTTGTTAAATTATTTTTTGAAATTATTTTTGATTTTCACTCATAATTGCAGAGATCCCCGACTTCTTTAAAAAGTCCGGGATCTTTTTGTTTACTTGCTTTCTTCCAAAATTAAAATCGAATCCGCACTGCGTCCAAACTCTTCTGGTGCAATACTTTTCGGTTACAGCGATTTTCAGGTCAATGAACCACATTTTTTAATCTCACGCAAAGACGCAAAGACGCAAAGGCGGAAAGGAACATAACACAGTATTTCAGGAAGATTTTTCACTAAAAGATAAAATTGCTGACGAAAATTCTACTGATTTCCATTGATCGTCTGTGTATGATGAATGGTTAGCAAAACAGCCAACATCAAATTTTGTATCTGATCAGTTAAGAATTTTATCGCCTAGTAATGGAAATTTATTTCTGATCTATCCTGGTGCAGAAACGCAAAAAAAAATTAGCATTTAAAGTTACAATAAATTCTCATCAGCCTGTAGAGTCGTAGCTGAATAGGCAAAAGTTATCTTCACCATCAAACACAAAATCAAATAATGAGATATTTTGGCATTTACGCACTGGTAATTGTAGACTGTAAGCTAGAATGAGTAAGCTTTATAGCCAAATCAATTTTCAAGTTATGGTAGGAGATAAAAACCCTATAAGACCAGGTTTTTCTGTAATTAAACCCACCGTTTTTCAGGTTTATTATCATTAAACAATTTTGCCAAAAAATAAAATCTTTCTTCCGGAATGTGTCTAAAAAAAGTGATGTTATAAATTAGGAATAAAGTTTTTATTCAATGTATAGGACAATGACAAACACACCAGAAAACAAATCTGCTAAAAAGGTAAAACAGTCTTTTATTAGTGTTGATCTTGGCGTTCCTAAAGTGCCAGTCCGTAAAAACAATACCAAAAAACAACAACGTGAATTACTCAGTGACTGGGAACACGCCAGTTAATACGAGTTTGGATTTTGGATTTTGGATTTTGGATTTTAGATTGTTTAAGGATTGCCAGATAAGCTTTTCGTCTGTCGCCATCATTTTTTCACCTGGTATAATTTGCAAAATACAGGTGACAGCAAAGAAATTAACTTAACAACAAGACAGTACAGGCTGAAAAATTGTTAAATTAAGTTAACAGTGAAGACTGTACAATGTGCTTGAGTTTAGGTTAACAATGAAAGTAGCGATCACGGGAGCAACTGGTTTTGTCGGTAGTCGTCTAGTTAAACGGCTGCAAGAAGAAGGTAATAGAGTATTGGTGTTAAGTCGAAATACCAATTCTGCCCACAAGGTTTTTCCCTCTCAGGCTTTCCCAAATGTAGAAATTAGGGCTTATACACCAGGTGTATCGGGCGCTTGGCAAGATGCTGTTGCTGGTTGTGATGCTGTGGTAAATTTGGCGGGAGAACCCATTGCAGAAGAACGTTGGACACCAGAACGTAAGCAAGCTATTCTCAACAGCCGCAAACTCGGTACACAAAAAGTTGTGGAAGCTATAGCTACGGCTAACCCTAAACCATCGGTATTGGTAAACGCTTCAGCTATTGGTTATTATGGAACTAGCGAAACAGCTACTTTTGAAGAAAATAGCCCTTCAGGTCAAGATTTTTTAGCTCAAGTTTGTCAAGAATGGGAAGCGGAAGCGCAAAAGGCAACAAATGCCGGTGTGCGCTTGGTAATTTTGCGCTTTGGCATTGTTTTAGGTCATGGCGGCGCTTTGGGTAAAATGATTACTCCCTTCAAACTTTTTGCAGGTGGTCCCATTGGTAGCGGTCGTCAGTGGTTTTCGTGGATTCACATAGACGATATTGTGAACTTAATTATCCAAGCTTTAACCCAGCCCAAAATGCAAGGTGTATACAATGCCACTGCTCCCAATCCTGTGCGGATGAGCGAGTTAAGTAATACAATGGGACAGGTGATGAATCGCCCTTCTTGGTTGCCTGTTCCTGGTTTTGCTTTGGACGCATTATTGGGAGATGGGGCAATTGTAGTTTTAGAGGGACAAAAGGTTTTACCTCAACGCACTCAAGCGTCAGGTTTTAATTATCAGTATCCAAATTTGCAGTTAGCATTGACGCAAATTTTGAAATAATGGGTAATGGGTAATGGGTAATGGGTAATGGGTAATTGGTGATTGGTAATGGGTAATTGGTAATTGGTAAATTTCTTGCTGTCACCTGTCACCTGTCACCTATCACCTGTCACCTGTCACCTGTCACCTGTCACCTGTCACCTATCACCTGTCACCTGTCACCTGTCACCTGTCACCTGTCACCTGTCACCTGTCACCTGTCACCTGTCACCTGTCACCTATTCCTGATTTACCAAATTTCTTAGACACCCAACCACTAATACCACTAATTAACGCCCCTCCCATTAAAAGACCAATGGCTGGGTTAAATAAGGGTTGCCAAAGTTTATGCCATAAATCTAAACCTAAGTTGATGCCTGAAGCATCACCAACAACTGCGACAGCAAACCAACCAAAACCCAAAATTACCAGGAAAAAGTCAGCGACTAATATTGTGTTTACCCAATTTAATATTTTATCTTTCATGTTACTTGTATAAACTTTTATATTTGATTATCATAATTCATAACTATGAATTATGAATTATGAATTATGAATTATGAATTATTCTTCAAACAGCCATTTTTTGACTTTAGCTAAACTTTGCCAATCGGGTTTTCTGGTTAAACCATCTTCAATGCTGTTTTTTACTTCTTCTTCCCATTCTTGATTGACAAAAATCAATTGCTTTGCTATGTCGATATGTTCTCGCAAACCTTTTTGACTGGTTTCTAACATGGCTACAGCGAGATTAATTCGACCTTGGGGATCTTGCGGATTGATTTTAACAGCTTTGCTTGCTGCTGTATAAGCTAATTTTGATTTACCTTCTAGAAGATATAGCCAAGATAAACAAATCCAAGCTGAACTGGCTCTGGGTGAGCGATCGCATACTTCTTTAAATACAGGAATAAGATTTGCGGCTGATTCACCGTCTTTGTAGCGTTGTAAACCTGTATCAAATAATTCTTCAACTGTAATAGTCATTTGTTATTTGTCGTTAGTCATTAGTTATTTGTCATTGGTCAGTTGTATGGTAATGGGTAATGGGTAATTCAATTTTGGATTTTGGATTTTGGATTGTTTTTGTCAATTCCAATCTAAAATCTAAAATCTAAAATTTTTCTCCCCAGTCACCAGTCAACTGACCATTGACTATCTTACACTCCGAAGGATTTACCACAACCGCAAGTTTGGGAAGCGTTGGGGTTGGTAAATTGAAAACCACCACCAATCATGGCATCACTGTAATCGAGCATCAAACCATAGAGATATAATAAACTCTTGCGATCGCAAACAATTTTAAAGCCGTCATAATCAAAAACGTCATCCTGGGGAGTGATCTTGCTGATATCCTCAAAATCCATCATGTAAGACATCCCAGAACAACCACCTTGACGAACTCCAACCCGTAAACATAAATCTTGACCTTGTTTAGCTTGGAGAGATTTTACTTGGCGCAATGCTGCTTCACTGAGCATAATACCGCTTTCTTGAGTTTGGGTTGCTTGTGTCATCTGCTGTTTACACTCCTTAATTAGTCTAAATATTAACTGGTATATGCCGTTGATAGCCTGGAGGCTGATTTTTTGATTTTTGTTCTATTTTAGCGGCATTGGTGAGGTGAAAACGTTAAATTCTCAATACTTTGTCAACAGCAGCCAAGGAATTTTATTCTAAAATTGAGAGGTTCGGTGTATTTAGAGATGGGGTATTTTCTGAGTTTCAGCCACAAGCAGTTTGAGCAGCAACCACTCTTCAGGTACAGTAGGGTTATTAACAGAAAACTTGAGCCGAATTTTAGCCATTCCCCACATTTGACTTCCAAATAGCTTTTTTTGATTCACTTACTCTATGACAAGTTTTAATCGCTCTACCAGTCGTCGGTTGAAGAAATTAACCCAAATTCCTTCTATATGGGAGGGCGATCGCCGTCCGTTGTCATCACCAGTGTCATCCAGAGATTCCCAAGAGTCCCAAGGGGAATGTATCCTTTGGGTGGATGGCTCTCAAGGTATTGTTAGAGGTATGGATATGGTATCTCCCGACCTTGGACCAGAAGCAATAGTTCGCACCTTAATGCGAGCAATGGAGCATCCCCACAGTCCCGCTAAACCTGCTCGACCTCAAAGAATTGTGGTCAAAGACAGGGAAATTCAATTTTACCTGCGGGGAGTTTTGCAAGATTTGGATATTGCTATTGACTACGCACCAGAATTACCTTTAATTGATGAACTATTTCGCTCTTTTGCGGATATAGTTGATAGTCAAATTCCTAATTTACCTCCACAATATGCAAAAATTCTGAATGAAAAGGCTTTTGCAGTTTGGGAAGCAGCACCTTGGGATTTTCTGGAAGAACAGCAAATCTTGTCTATAGAAATAAATAAATGGGATGTGGGGACACTCTATGTCTCAGTCATGGGAATGCTGGGGATGGAGTATGGTGTTTTGTTATATCGTTCAGAAGAATCTCTCAAGCGGTTCCGTGCAGATATTTTAGAAGATGAAGAATCAGAGCAAGGTTTAGAAGCAGCTTTCTTAAAGCAAGATTGCTTATTTCTCACCTTTGATCAAGTGGATGAAGATGAAGATGAAGATTTAGCGGATTTACCCCTATCGGAAATTGAACCTACTTTTGGTAATATTCACCCCTTAGAAGGATTACGCTCGATTTTATATGAGGAAGAAGCACTTGTAGTATTTGTGGCACTAGAAAGTTTTATCCGTTTTATCCGTGATTATCGTCATCAATTATACGAAGAAGACTTTACCCCCATCAATCGACGCTATCGCATTTCTTTACCCTATCCAGATGAAGGTAGTAAATCGGTATCTGTGACTGTCTCAACTATGCCAGAATTAGCCGCAGAGTTAGAGGAAATGGCAGGGTTTGATTTTTCAGATGAAGATGAGTGGGATGAGGATACCGAGATCCGCACATTGCGGGATGATTTGATCCCAGAAGATTCATTTTTGAGTTTGGGTGTGATTTCTTGGGAGATGTTGAATTCTCTACGTCAGGAAGTGAATTATCATGCAGGACGGGAAATTAAACCAGTCGGTGATGGCTTACCCGTGATTTTAATTCAAACTTCCCGCCCCAAAGCTAAAACGGTGATTGAAAATATTCAAGCTGCTGGAGGATTGAAAGCTATATGCTTTAATCCAGGTGCTAATCCCTTAGACGGTGAACGATATGATTTAGGTTTGTTACAAACAGCAAATGGGGATCTGTTCCTGTTTGGGGAATTTTCAGAGGATGATCCCACTCACGTTGAAGCCAAGAAAAAATGGAATCAGCGGTGTCAGCAAACTAATGGATATTGCGGTTTGATCATTGCTAAGGGATTGACAGGTGCTGCTCGTGGTAATCCAGGGTTAAAAGATATGATGGCTTTGTTTGAAGCGCGATCGCTCTCTGCTCAAGATTTAGGTATTGGTACTCTCCAACTTATGCCCCAACTAGAATTTGAATAATGCTCTATGTAGGAGGTCAAGGAGATCGAGGAGTCAGCAGATCGAGGAGTTTTAGGAGTTTTATGAGTGAGGAGGAATATCAGCATGATTTAAACCTTGAACAAGTGTTGTAAATATTCATGGAATTTCTAGCCAAATATACTCATAAATGGTATAATATGCTCACATTTAGGGAATATACATGAAATTAGTTGAACGTCACATCATCAAAAAAACTCATCAATTCTATCAACAGATAGATGAGTTGTATTGGCGTTCCCAAAATCTCTACAATTACGCTAACTGTGTAATATTTTAGGATAAGTCCTTATTCAGCAACCCCTATGTAGTTGCCACAGATAGTCATCAGACCCTAGTCATCAAATCCACACTGAGTTCAATTATTTTGGTTTGATCTGTGGTTTTCTACAATGAAGTCTTATCATAATTGCTGCATAATTTGTTGTTAAAAAGATCAACTTGGTTCGTTTAGTTTATCTATATTCTTGACGACGAATTTTTAGTTATATTTTATGATCTTCCGGTTTATTTGAGGAAATCTCTGATAGTATCATTTTTTCCTTTTACTTTTGGATTCATTTTGACAACCGTTAACACATAGCAAGTTGCATGATAATGACTAATAAAAAATGGGCTGTTAAACGCATAACCGTCAACCTAGCAACTCAGGAAGCGGAAAAATTAGAAAAATATTGTCAACAGACTGGTAGACCCGCTACTGATGTGATTCGTGAGTTGATTAGAAGTTTACCTCTTTCTGAAGATAGTAAGAGTAATGTTTAATGAGGCATTGGGCATTGGGCATTGGGCATTGGTACAAATCTTTTACTCCCCAGCCTCCCCTGCTCCCCCTGCTTTCTTCCCAGTCCCCAGTCTCCATTACCCATTACCTATTCTGACACCAACCCAGTTACAATTTGTAAAGAAACTTATAGCGCAGCTTGGCGTAAGTAATAGAGGAACTTGGGAATGCGTGTTGCAATTGTAGGAGCAGGATTAGCTGGGTTGGCTACTGCCGTAGATTTAGCCGATGCGGGTTGTGAGGTACAAATCTTTGAATCTCGTCCCTTTGTCGGTGGGAAAGTTGGCAGTTGGGTGGATGGTGATGGCAACCACATAGAAATGGGGCTGCACGTCTTTTTTGGCTGCTACTACAATCTGTTTGAGTTGATGGAAAAGGTGGGAGCAGGGAATAATTTACGCCTGAAAGAACATACCCACACTTTTATCAATAAAGGAGGACGCACTGGGGCTTTAGATTTTCGTTTTATCACCGGTGCGCCTTTTAATGGCTTAAAGGCATTTTTCACCACTTCCCAACTTTCAGCACTGGATAAATTACAAAATGCGATCGCTCTGGGAACTAGCCCCATTGTCCGGGGTTTGGTAGACTTTGAAGGCGCAATGAGAAATATCCGCGATTTAGACACAATCAGCTTTTCTGACTGGTTCTATAGTCACGGAGGCAGTAAAGGCAGCATCAAACGGATGTGGAATCCTATCGCCTACGCTTTAGGCTTTATTGACTGTGATCATATTTCCGCCCGTTGTATGTTGACAATCTTCCAGTTTTTTGCTGTGAGAACCGAAGCGTCTATTTTGCGAATGCTGGAAGGTTCACCCCACGAATATTTACATAAACCAATTATTGAATATTTAGAAGCCAGAGGCACAAAAATCTATACCCGTAGACAGGTGCGGGAAATTCAATTTACTGAATCTAATGTTCTTGGGGAAGCAGAAACCAAGGTGACAGGTATAGTAGTTGCCCAAGGTGACAAAGAAGAAGTAATCACAGCTGATGCTTATGTTTGTGCTTGTGATGTACCGGGGATTCAGCGAGTTTTACCCCAAGCATGGCGAAAATGGTCAGAATTTGATAACATTTATAAACTTGAAGCTGTTCCAGTCGCTACAGTGCAGTTAAGGTTTGATGGTTGGGTGACAGAACTACAAGATGCAGAAAAACGGAAACAGTTAAATCATGCTGCGGGGTTGGATAATTTGTTATATACAGCAGATGCTGATTTTTCTTGTTTTGCGGATTTGGCTTTAACTAGTCCCGCAGATTATTATCGTTCTGGGGAGGGTTCATTGTTGCAACTGGTGTTGACACCGGGAGATCCCTTTATTAAAGAAAGTAATGAGGCGATCGCCCAGCACGTTTTAAAACAAGTCCATGAATTATTCCCCTCATCCAGAGAATTAAACATGACTTGGTACAGTGTAGTTAAACTAGCTCAATCTTTATACAGAGAAGCGCCAGGAATGGATGTTTATAGACCGGATCAAAAAACACCAATTCCTAACTTTTTCTTAGCAGGAAGTTACACCCAACAGGATTATATTGACAGTATGGAAGGTGCAACAATTTCTGGACGACGTGCTGCAAAAGTCATTCTAGAAAGTGTGAAGAATTAGGTGACAGGTGACAGGTGACTGGTGACTGGGTAAAGGTTATTCCGAATTACCAATCACCAATTATCAATTATCAATTATCAATTATCAAACAAATCTAATGGCTGACTGGTTAGAACATAGCGTACAGGTAGAAGTAGAAGCTCCCATAGAATTAGTATGGGGGTTGTGGTCTGATTTGGAACAAATGCCGAACTGGATGAAATGGATTGATTCGGTAAAAATTTCCCCTGATGATCCAGAAATTTCTTTATGGAAATTAAGTACAGGGGGTTTAGAATTTACTTGGAAATCTCGGATTCTTAAAACTATTTCTCATCAAATTATTCAATGGGAATCTGTGGATGGTTTACCCAATCAAGGGGCAATTCGTTTTTATGATCGCCATGCAGGTGGTAGTATTGTGAAGATGACTATTTCCTATGCTATTCCTGGTTTTTTGGGTAAGTTGATGGATAATTTGTTTTTGGGAAAAGTGGTAGAGTCAACGATTCAGGCGGATTTGGAGAGGTTTAAGGAATACGCTTTGAATGCGAAGGGTGATGGATAGAGTTGGGAAAAATTGGCAGTAATTTTTTACTGCTAATTTCATTCTGTAAAGGAAAAAATGTAGTTTGTAATAACCTACTAAAAATAAAACTGATATTAAAGTTTATGTAATATAAATTTCATAATATTGTATGACTGTTTTTATAGGAAACTTCATATAAAATAGTAGATGACAAGGACATAGAAATTAATCTGAGACCTCTGATTTGGATGGGAGACTCTTAAAAAATATCCGCTCATTTCCTGAAGAGGTACGGGCATCAATAGGCTATGCGTTGCAATTGGTACAATCAGGTGAAACACCAATGGATGCCAAGCCTTTTAAGGGGATTGGAAGCGGTGTGTATGAAATTGTCAAACGTTATGATACCGATACTTACAGGGCAGTATATGTGGTAAAGATTGGTGAGAAAATTTATGTTCTGCACGCTTTTCAGAAGAAATCAAAACAAGGAATTAAAACCCTACAGGTTGATGTGGATCTGATTAAACAACGCTATAAAGACGCGGTAGCAAGGGAGGAACAACAATGATACAGGAAAATGTTTTTGAAGAAAGCAGTGGCAATGTATTTACGGATCTTGGTTTTTCTAATGCAGATGAACTTTTGACGCGAGGAAAGATAGGAATTCAGGTACTCCGTATCCTCAAACAAAGAAATCTTAAACAGCGTGAAATTAGTCAACTTTTGGGAATTTCTCAACCAGAAGTATCTCATTTGATGAACGGAGAATTTCAAAGATTTAGCGAGGGTAAACTTCTGATTTTCCTGAAACGACTGGATACAGAAATAACTTTACATCTTCGTTCTCGTCATGAGTCGGTTCAATCTGTGGAAACTGTAATATCGTTGTAAGATAAATTAGTAGATGAGTTTTTTGGGTTGAGTAGAAATTAGAAAACCCAACACCGTTGGTTGGGTTATTTTAAAATTTCTTTGCCATCTCTCAAAATCCCAAAATGGGGGGATGACAGATAGCTAAAACTGTTCCCTGTTCCCTGTTAAGAGTTCCCTGCCTCCACGAAAAGACTTTCTCAGCAACCCCTAGTTAGAGATAAGATGGTGATTTTATGATTTTTAAAGTAGAGACACAGTATAACCATGTCTCTACCACTTCCTGACAACTAAAAAACAATCAAAAAAATAATAACTTACCAAGTTGGATCACTAAAAAGATGAATGGTTAATTCCTCTTTATTTGGAGGAACAGGAGTAATACAAGCGCGGATGATTTCACCATCGTCTAACTCAACAGTGCAAGCATGACAAGTTCCCATTAAACAACCAGTAGGAATTGATACCCCGGCCATCTCTGCTACATCTAATAAAGGTTCTCCAACTTCAGCTTCGACAGTAACATTATCTGGTAGAAAATGGATCTTCATAGTCATTGGTTGTGGATAATTAATGTCAGAAAAAAGGTAGATATTCAGATTTTTGCTGATAGCTGAATACTGATAGCTGACTGCTTACAAAAAAGGCGTTAAATCTAAATGAGTTTCTACTTCGGTAGCTAAAGAATCTAAAATCTGTTCTCGCTGATCCCGATAATTAGCAACACCTGTGGGTAAAGATTTTAAACCTCTTTGTTGACGCAAACGATTTAACCATGCACGTCTCCAAGGACCATTATCAAAAATTCCATGTAAATAAGTCCCCCAAACAGATTGACAATTATCAACTAAGCCTAAATTAACATCGTCAAATAAAGGTTGACATACGGTTTTATCTGTTGGTTGTTCTACACGCGATCGCCCTTGATGAATTTCAAACCCATTCACCGGTAAACCCAACTGGGGATAATTAGAAGTCACCTGACGCTGACGGGCTATTTTCTGTCCTGTAATCACAGTTTTCATGGGTAATAAATTTAACCCTGGGTATCTGCCGGCTTGCCCCTCTACTCCTTCTGGGTCAGCCACCATTTGTCCTAACATTTGGAAACCACCACAGATGCCTAAAACCGTTCCCCCAGAAGCAGCATAATTTTGAATTGCTTCCGCCATGCCACTTTTTTGTAATAGCATTAAGTCGGCAATTGTAGTTTTTGTCCCTGGAATAATTACTGCATCAGGATGTCCTAAATCTTGCTTAGGACTAAGATATTTTACTGACACTGTTGGTTCTGACTCTAATGGATCAAAGTCGGTAAAATTGGCAATTCTGGGTAAGCGGATAACAGCAATATTTAATTCAGCTTGACTTTTATAAGATTTTCTCTCTAACAAGTCCAGTGAATCTTCTGCTGGAAATACCTGTTCTAGATAAGGTATGACACCAACCACGGGAATACCAGTCCGTTCTTCTAACCATTTAATTCCAGGTTCAAGGATGGAAAGCTGTCCTCGGAATTTGTTAATTACTACCCCTTTCACCAATGCTCGTTCATCAGGTTCTAATAACTCTAATGTTCCTATTACATGAGCAAAAGCTCCTCCCCGGTCAATATCAACTACTAACAGAGTCGGTGCATTTAAATATTTTGCCACCCTCATGTTAGTTAAATCACGGTGCTTGAGGTTAATTTCTGCTGGACTTCCCGCACCCTCACAAACGAGTAAATCAAATTCTGTCTCTAGCTGTTTTAGGGATTCCTGAATTGTGCGCCAACCGAGTTCAAAATATTGCTCGTAATAATCCCTAGCACTAACTTGACCTACCGCTTTACCTTTAAGAATGACTTGAGAAGTCATATCCCCTTGGGGTTTGAGTAAAATGGGGTTCATTTCCACTAAAGGCGTTACTCCCGCAGACCAAGCTTGCACTGCTTGAGCGTAGCCTATTTCTCCGCCATTGGCGGTGACATAAGCATTTAAAGCCATATTTTGACCTTTAAAGGGAGCCACTCGCCAGCCTCGCCGTGAGAGAATGCGGCAAATAGCTGTGGTTATCAGTGATTTCCCTGCGTGGGATGTTGTTCCCACTACCATAATTGATTTCATAGACTGACTTGTTTGTTTTTTGAGTGTCACTGTAATTTTTGAGTTAAAGGTTTTTCAATAATGGACAATTGACAGTGAACAATTGACAATTACCTCTCTCTGGAAAGGAGAGGATTGAAAAAGCGGAATTTTTGGCTTTTTTGCCCCTTGAAAGGGGAGGTTTTAAACCGTATGGCTGACGCTCACGGTGGAAGCCTTGAATGAAACAATTGTCAATTATCAATTGTCAATTATCAATTGATAATCTGCTAATCTACTCATTAAATTGGAAAAAATCAGATTAAAAAACTAGGTTAGAGTTTATTGTTCCCTTAACCTAGTTTTCACTTTGACTTGCTTATCTAAAGATGTCAATTTTTTCCGCTAAAAAGGTAGTCGAAACCAACGAGTAATGGCATCATTTAAGCGATCGCCCCATGATGGACTAGGTAAGTCTGTATCCAAGAATTTTTCTACCAACTGATAACCCAGGGGTGTGAGGCGAAAACCGTCGGTTATTCCCTGTCCATCGACTTCTCTGCGTAGTATCCCCACTTCGATTAACCAACCTAAAGCGTTATCACAGGCTAATTCTGATAAGGGGCGTTTGCTATAACCTTGCTTAAAGCCATTTTCTGTAGCGATCGCACCCAAGGCAATACTTTGGCTTTGCATAGCTTTCCATAAACTCAGATAGAAGGGTGAACAGATCAGCGATCGCTCGGCTCTTAGCAGAGTTTTCTGAGTATATACAAAAGGTTTAATGTTTGGGGAATTTATTGTACGCATAGGGCATAGGGCATAGGGCATAGGGCATAGGGTGGTGGGGAAGTTAACAACCCAATCACCAATCACCATTCCCTAACAATTGTAAATTATTGTAAAATTTCCAGAGCATCAATATTCTGAAACAGGAAAGGTTAATTATGGCACTAGCAGTTGGTACAGATGCACCTGCATTTACCACCAAAGATACAAACGGCAATACAGTATCATTATCCGATTTTGCGGGTAAAACCGTGGTTCTGTATTTTTACCCCAAAGATGACACTCCAGGTTGTACCAAACAAGCTTGTAGTTTCCGGGATGCTCAAACTGAATATCAAGGTAAAGATGTTGTAGTTTTGGGAGTAAGTGCTGATGATGAATCCTCCCATCAAGCATTCACCGCTAAATATAATCTCAATTTCCCCTTATTGGCTGATACTGATCAAGCCTTAATTAAAGCTTACGATGTTGATGGCGGTGGTTATGCCAAGCGCGTTACCTATGTCATCGATCCTAACGGTAAAATCATTCATGTTGATGGTGCTGTTAACACAACTACCCATGCTAGTGATGTTTTAAATGCACTTGGTTTGTAACTGATAATTTTTCACAACCTCAACTTCAAACCAAACCAGGATGAGAAGTTGAGGTTTTTACTTTTCATTTATTTCTCTGAACCAGGTAAAATCATCAACGGTGCTGCATTTTCACCGGATGTATTTGGTGAAGTAGTAGTTGGTGAATTTGGGTTTGGTTGTTGCTGACTTTGCAGAAGTTTTTGTTGTCTGGCTTTAAACGCTGCTGCTGCGTCATTTAGCTGTTGATTTTGTTGTTCAGAATTCCAGTTGAGAGTGCCGAAATTTGCCTGATGAATCAGGTTAAACATATTGAAATCTGAACCATTACCGAACATTGAATTGCTATTTTTATCAGTCTCCAAAGTAGCAAAAGGTTGATTTGGATCAGCTAAACTCGGTTGTGCTACTAGGAAGGAAGCGAAACTAATTCCTGCGAAAGTGGCAACTAAGATTTTTGGAACTGGTAAAAATGGTTTTTTCATGAGATTTCCCCTCACATTTTGCCAATTTAATCATGCTTCTATATTAAGCCAGTGTCTTGCGTAGTTGGGGTTGAATGCTGAGTAAAGCCACTACAGCAAATCCCAGTAATACTAACAATGCTCCCCCAAAAGTAACATCACCCCAGAAAGCGTGCATGACGACATCACTTAATCCCCAATTACTGTTTAGATATAAGTAGCGTATGGGTTCAATAGCATAGCTGAGGGGGTTGAGGGTAGCGATCGCCTGTAACCATCCTGGCATAAAGGATAATGGTGCTAAAGCTGTGCTGGCAAATAATAAAGGTAGGTTAGTAACGAAAATTACCGCTATCAATTCAATGTGTCCTGGTAATGCAAAAGCTAAACCCAGGGAAATAGCGGTGACACCTAAAGCCAGTAGAAATACTATGAGAGCGATCGCCCCTAACCCGGCTGCATCAGGTAAACCTGCACCTAAAAATGCTGCTGCACCGACAATTACAGCCGCTTGCAGTAAACTTTGGCTAATGATAAAGATAGCAGAAGCCAACACAATTGAGAAACGAGAAGCTAAAGGTGCTACCAGTAGACGGTTTAAAAAGCCAAATTCCCTGTCAAACATGACAGGTAAACCGGCATTCAAAGCCCCAGCAAAAGCAGTAAAGACAATTACACCAGCCGCTAAAAATTGTCCGTAATTTGTCGTACTACCAAATAAACCCTTGGGCGCATTTTGGAATAATGCACCAAACAACACCAACCACATCACCGGTTGAATAATCCCTGCTGCTAAAGTAGAAGGACGGCGTTGTAATTGAATAAATAGACGACGGGTTAAAGCTAGGGTTTCTTGGACGATTTCACCAAAAAAGTTGGGTGTATTTTCTGTAACCACGGTTGGTGAGTTTAGCCAATTGATATCTGTCTTCATAGGGATTTTCAGATTAGATATACAGTAGATATACAGGGTGTAAAATTAAAGAGTCCAAATTATAAACATTTTTGCACTTGGGAATTAGCCCAGAATCACAATAATATTTATAATTCTTAATATTACATTATATCAAAAAGTGATGTTAAATAATGTTGACATTGATGAGGATTTAGTTATGGATATCCATTTACTCAACGTGGTTACGCCTTAAAAGAAGAAGATTATGAAAATTAATCACATCAATACCCGCAAAATTCTCATCTTGTTTCATAATAGATAGCACTGCAAAAACAAAATAATTTAAATGGGAGCATCCCAAATGTGTAAATTTATTTTGATCTAACGGTAAAAATGATCCAAAGTCCTGATATGATTGAACCGCAAAGGACGCAAAGGACACAAAGGTAAGAGAGTTTAAGAGATTTTTTAGTTTTGGTGCGATTATTTTTTCAAAATTGGGATGCTCCCATTTAAACGGAAGAATTTAGGCTCAGAAGTCACTTAATTCTTACCTACATTGTTTATTTTGGATTCTGACTGATTACCTTCCAACCAATATCAATATAGTGGTAAACTGCAAATGAATGAAACTCCACTTTCCCTACATACTGCAATCTCTGTTTCTCATCTCAATCACTATTATGGTCAAGGTTCACTGAAAAAGCAAATATTATTTGATATAGCAATCCGATTTGAGTTATGAACAAATAGTACAAATGATTTGGTAAGGTTAGGATACTCAAAGTCTTAATCTAGTTCGATTTACGTCAATAGTAACTATGATCTAATGATTCTATAATCATTTAGGATTGCTATAGTAATTTAAAAATTAGAATTTTAATCTAATTTTTCTCTCTGTCGCATACCTTCTTTATTCTGTCTTCTACTGCGATTTTTGTTGTGCCTCCTACTTTTTTGCGGACTTTTTCTGTGTTCTTTTACAGAAAATCCGTAAGCTAGAAATCTTGTTTTTCTAACTTGTAAGTCAGTTATAAAAAAATCTTTTCCATCTAAATCAGAAGCAGGTTGATAATTACCCCATCCTAGAAATTCATATTGCTGTTGTCGTGCTGCTTCCCAAGAATTGGCTTCAAATTTTTTTATCAATTGAGCATTATCATCTAGTAAAACACGGGCGCTCTCATTATGTGATGGAAAGAAATCATAGCTACCATCTTCATTTTGCCATAATTCATAAGTTGTTAATTTTAAAGAATTTGTCATATACATTTTACTCTTTATTGTTTGTGTCAGTTATAAAGGCTTTCCCAGTAATCACTTCAATATCCACACGGATATCAGAACGAATTTTTGAACGATTGGGAAAGGTTTTGCTCACGGGAGCATTTATACCACCAATCCTTTCAGCACGACTAATATACTCTCTTGCTTGCTGAAATCCTTCCTGTCGCACTTCCAATTCGGAGTTAGTCAGGCTATTCTCTAGTTTATCAACTAATTCTATTGCTTCTGTCTTTGTCAGAGGAGTTTCCTGCGCCCAAGAACATGATTTTTCTAGTCCACCCCCTTGCGCCTGTATTCTACCCCTATGATCAGGTTTTTTCTTTCCCATTCTCTCTAAATTTTACAGTAAGAATCAATATATCTGAATATCTCAATATTTATTTGAGTTAAACCTCATCTCATCCTTTAGCACAACTCCCGACAACGCTAAAATAGTACCCTAAAGCAAAATCATCAACATGATAATATGACCACAGCTACACCAGTAAAAACAGAATACGAAGCAATTATCGGTTTAGAAACCCATTGTCAACTTTCTACAAACACCAAAATCTTCTCTAGCAGTTCCACCGCTTTTGGTGCAGATCCTAATACCAATATTGACCCTGTGTGTATGGGTTTACCAGGAGTTTTACCCGTACTTAATGCCAAAGTTCTAGAATATGCAGTCAAAGCAGGTTTAGCGTTAAATTGTCAAATCGCTAAATATAGTAAATTTGACCGTAAACAGTATTTTTATCCTGATTTACCGAAAAACTATCAAATTTCTCAATATGACTTACCCATAGCTGAACATGGTTGGTTAGAAATAGAAATGGTAGACGAAGCGGGAAACCCCACCCGTAAACGCATTGGTATTACTCGTCTGCACATGGAAGAGGATGCAGGAAAACTTGTACACGCAGGAAGCGATCGCCTAGCAGGTTCTAGTTATTCTCTGGTGGACTATAACCGTGCTGGTGTCCCTTTGGTGGAAATTGTTTCTGAACCAGACCTGAGAACAGGCCAAGAAGCTGCGGAATATGCCCAAGAACTACGCCGGATTATGCGTTATCTTGGTGTCAGTGATGGCAATATGCAAGAAGGGTCCCTGCGTTGTGATGTGAATATTTCCGTCCGTCCTGTAGGACAAGAAAAGTTTGGTACAAAGGTGGAAATTAAAAATATGAACTCCTTTAGTGCCATTCAAAAAGCGATAGACTATGAAATTGAGCGTCAAATAGCCGCTATTGAAGCAGGGGAAAAAATAATTCAAGAAACCCGACTTTGGGAAGAAGGTTCACAACGTACTAGCAGTATGCGGGTTAAAGAAGGTTCTAGCGATTATCGTTATTTTCCTGAACCTGACTTAGCACCTATTGAAGTTTCTGATACACAGTTAGAAACTTGGAAAAGCGAATTACCAGAATTACCCGCACAAAAACGCCATCGTTATGAAAACGAGTTGGGTCTTTCTGCCTATGATACCAGGGTTTTAACAGAAGATAGTTCTGTCGCTGGATACTTTGAAATTGCTATAAACGCTGGTGCAAATCCCAAAGCTGCTGCAAACTGGATCACCCAAGATATAGCAGCTTATTTGAACAAACAAAAACTCACCATATCCGAAATTAAACTGAAACCGGAAAGTCTTGCAGATGTAATTACCAGAATAGAAAATGGTAAGATTAGCAACGCTCAAGCAAAAGAAAAATTAGTAGATTTGCTGAACGGACTAGAACCAGAAAAAGCCTTTGCAGGTCAAAAATTAATCAGTGATCCGGCAGCTTTAGAACAGATTATAGATGAAATCATTGCTGCAAATCCGCAACAAGTAGAACAATACCGGGGAGGAAAAACCAACCTTAAAGGTTTCTTTGTAGGACAAGTGCTGAAAAAGACCAACAAACGTGCTGAACCTAAACTGACTAACGAGTTAGTCGAAAAGAAACTGAACGGAAATTAGTATATTAGGAGTTCAGGAGTCAGGAGTTCAGGAGTTCAGGAGTTCAGGAGTTCAGGATAATAACAATAAATTTCTTCCCTGTTCCCTGTTCCCTGTTCCCTATTCCCTATTTGTTAAATTTCCTCAAAAAAATCTTAAAAAGGGGTTTCACCCCTCACGGTAAAAATGTTATACTGTGATAATTAGATGCACCCTGATGATTTGGAGAGCTATTTAATGGCTGCTATATAAAACCTAGACAAAGCTAGACTTTACTTTCTACTTCAACGGGAGCATGGGAGCGGTTATCCCTCTGTAGACCTTCACGCTGTAGCCCAACGCGATTGTGTTCCAATTAAGTTTCTGAAAAAGACTACCACCATCATTGCTTGGTTTTCGCGTCGGCAATAGTCTCAATTCAATACTTGATATCACCGTATTATATATCAAGTAGTTGATTTTTTCCGGAAAATATATTGATTTTTGTCAATATAAGTATAGTTTTGTCTATTAAATTGTCAACTTAGGACAAGCTCTCTTTTTTAGTTTGATTCTAGGTGACAGGTGACAGGTGACAGGTGACAGTGCTGAAAAGAATGTGAATTTCTTGCTTCTACAGATATGTTTTAGTTTTATGTTAGTGTAATTTTGGTTTTAATCTGTTTAGTATTCAATATTTATAGTAATTCCCATTCAAGTGAGGTACAAGCAGTCATAATGGAACGCAGATAGACGCAGATAAACCCAGAGAGAGGAAGTAGGTTTGTTTTCTGATATTTTTTGATTGGTAAGACCTGATTACAGATAAACTCACAATAAAGATCAATTCAAATACTGACTGATAGTTTATTGATGGTAGCAAACCGTCGGATCTATTGGTTTAATCAATCCAAAATCTAAAATCTAAAATCCAAA
This sequence comes from Sphaerospermopsis sp. LEGE 08334, assembly GCF_015207205.1. Lineage (NCBI taxonomy): Bacteria > Bacillati > Cyanobacteriota > Cyanophyceae > Nostocales > Aphanizomenonaceae > Sphaerospermopsis > Sphaerospermopsis sp. LEGE 08334. The sequence goes on from NZ_JADEXH010000001.1 coordinate 133,748, forward strand.
ATTATGGCAGACTGGAAAGAAATTACAGGTGGTGTGACAGCACCAAGGGGATATAAAGCAGCAGGTATTAAAGCTGGTTTGAAACCTTCGGGATTGCCGGATTTAGCGTTAATATTATCAGATGTGGATGCGATCGCTGCTGGTGTATTTACCACAAGTCATGTGAAAGCCGCTTGTGTAGATTATTGTCGTCAACGTTTACAAAGCAAGCATACCACTAGAGCTATACTGTGTAATGCCGGTCAAGCTAACGCCGCTACAGGAAGTCAAGGTGTCAAAGATGCGTTAGAAAGTGCAGACTTATTAGCGAAAGAGTTGAACATTTCCCCAGAATCAATTTTACTCGCTTCCACTGGGGTAATAGGTCAAAGAATTAAAATGGATGCTTTGCGAAATGGGATACCCAAGCTAGTTGCAGAACTTTCCGAAACTGGATCGGATGCTGCTGCCGGAGCTATTATAACCACAGATTTAGTCACAAAATCTATTGCTTTAGAAACAACTATACATGACCGACCGGTGCGAATCGGTGGTATTGCTAAAGGTTCGGGGATGATTCATCCTAATATGGCCACCATGTTAGCTTTTGTTACCTGTGATGCAGCGGTGTCATCTACATTATGGCAACAAATGTTAACACGGGCTGCTGATAGAAGTTTTAATTCTATTACAGTTGATGGTGATACCAGCACCAATGATAGTTTAATTGCCTTAGCTAACGGTGCATCTCGTACTCCTGCTATTACTGAACCCGGACCAGAAGCGGAAAAATTAGAAGCAATGTTAACCGCAGTGTGCCAACATTTAGCCAAGGCGATCGCCCGTGACGGAGAAGGTGCAACTTGTTTGGTAGAAGTGCAAGTCGCCGGTGCAAACGACGAAACCGCAGCGCGACAAATAGCCAAAACCATTGCTGGATCGTCCTTAGTTAAATCTGCAATCTTTGGACGAGATCCCAACTGGGGAAGGATCGCCGGTGCTGCTGGCCGTGCAGGAGTACCCTTTGAACAAGACAACCTGAAAATTAAAATCGGTGATTTTGTACTCATGGAAAATGGGCAACCTTTACCTTTTGATAAAGATGCTGTTAATGCTTATTTGAAACAAACGTCCGCAGGTGCTTATCTCAAAGAAGACGCAGTATTAATTTCCGTTAGTGTAGGTCATGGCCACGGAACAGGTACAGCTTGGGGTTGTGATTTGAGTTATGACTACGTGAAAATTAACGCCGAATATACAACTTAGAGTTTGCGGGAAAAGTCTTTTCGTGAGGACTGGGGAAGAAAATTTTAGATTTTAGATTTTAGATTTTAGATTGGAGTTAACAAAAACAATCCAAAATCCAAAATCCAAAATAAATAACTCCTGACTCCTGACTAAAGGATTTTTTCAGCAAACCCTAGTTAAAAAAGCTTGAATCTGGTGGATAAATTCTTCTATTTCTTGAATTAATTTAGTTGTACCTCTACATTCTTGCTGGCGACTGAGTTCTTCTATTTTTTCTGCGGCTATCTGCATGGTTTTAGCTCCAATATTGGCACTAGAACCTTTGAGTTGATGAGCTTCCTTACAAATTGTTGGGAAATCATAGGATGGTATTGCTGTTTTGATTTTTGCTAAATGAGATAAGCTTTCTTCAATTTCAGCATCCTTGATTAAAGATAGCAATTTTTCCTTTCTATTGATTCGCTCTTGGATTTTTGTAATTTGATTACTATTTTCAATAAATAATTTTGTATTTTGATAATAAACCCCAGCAATTACCACTAAAATTGCTGCTGCCAATGCAAATCCGGCTGTAACTCTTTTAAAAAATTTGATGCGTATTTGATTGGATTGTTTACTTTCCCGTCCGGCAAGTACCAAACTAGCTAAATTGCGCCGCAATTCTAGTTGTTGGATGACTTGACGGCCTAAAATTCTCAGTGCTTCTACTTGTTGATCCGTGAGATTTCGTGGTATGCTATCAATCACACAGAGCTTGTCCTAAGTTGACAATTTCATAGACAAAACTATACTTATATTGACAAAAATCAATATATTTTCCGGAAAAAATCAACTACTTGATATATAATACGGTGATATCAAGTATTGAATTGAGACTATTGCCGACGCGAAAACCAAGCAATGATGGTGGTAGTCTTTTTCAGAAACTTAATTGGAACACAATCGCGTTGGGCTACAGCGTGAAGGTCTACAGAGGGATAACCGCTCCCATGCTCCCGTTGAAGTAGAAAGTAAAGTCTAGCTTTGTCTAGGTTTTATATAGCAGAGTTCCTAGTCCATGTCCCTGAGCATTGATTAAAGGTACACCTGCATAAAAACGAATTTTCGGATCATCCACGACTAGAGGGTTATTAGCAAATCTTTGATCATGGCTTGCATCAGGAATAATAAACACATCCTTTTGCAGAATAGCATGAGCGCAAAATGCAATATCACGGTGTGTTTCTGATGCTTGCAACCCAACTTTAGATTTAAACCATTGGCGATTTTGATCAATTAAACTCACTAAGGATATGGGAGTTCCACAAATATACGAAGCTAGACGAGTGATATCATCAAAAGCCTCTTCAGGTGGAGTGTCTAAAACCTTATACTCTAAAAGTGCTTCTATTCTCTGTGTTTCGTTATCAGGTAAAGGTGCTTTCATAATTGAAACTTAACTAACTCCTATGAGAGTTGAGGTTTTATATCATGTTCGTTTGAATACTTATCATATCAGTTTAGGTTGGTAATTAGTAATTGGTAATTGGTAATTGGTAATTGGTAATTGGTAATTGGTAATTGGTAATTGGTAATTGGTAATTGGTAATTGGTAATTGGTAATTGGTAATTGGTAATTGGTAATTAGTAATTGGTAATTGGTAATTGGTAATTGGTAATTGGTAATTGGTAATTGGTAATTGGTAATTGGTAATCGATATGAGAATAAATCAATATCTGGAAATAAAGGATGAAAATCAATGACAATCAAAATCAAGACAATCAAAATCAAACCTATTGCTCATCTTGAAGTGAAGGGCTTAATCTTAACTTTCATACTCACAGCTTTCATATCTGAAACCGCCCAAGCTCAATCTATCCCCACGATCAATATTCCTACCATAACAGCACCAAATATCTCTGTTGTTAAACCATCAATTAACATTCCAAAACCTAACATCCCAAAACCTAACATCCCAAAACCTAACATCTCAAAACCAACTGTCACAATTCCCAATGTAACTCCATCTACACCTACTGTACCAGTTCCGCAAGCCACTCAAATCACAATACCATCAGTTATTCCGATCAATGGTGCAGCAGATAATACACGCCCTAGCTTTGTTTCTGTTATTAAGGAAGGAAGTAATTCCCCTAACATCCAAACAGGAACAGGTAGTACAACCATAAATATTCCCACTGCAACTACAACAGTATCCACTATTAACGTAGTTTTACCATCTACAAAGATTGTTGCTCCTGGAGATGTCAATTTTAATGTCACCAAAACTGAAATTCCTTCTTTTGGTTCTCTGATCAATACTGTTAATCTTTCCTTCCCTGTACCAGTTTTAGACTAATTTTTGGTTGATTTGATTAATTTTTCCATCAATAGACCTCTCCGAAAAAGATGTAGGGATAATTCACAAATTGTCCCTAGAACGGGTTTCAGGTTATGAGTAGGAAAACCTTGCACTTTGTTGGTTTTTACCTCGTTTCAAAATACAAAAAACTTCTTGATATCCTTGAACTCCTGACTCCTCGTTCGCGTTCGCGTAGCGTGCCGAAGGCATAGCGTGGCGAAGCCATTCTCCTGACTCCTCGATCTCCTTAATATCCTTCTAGAAATTAAATTCCATATTCAATTGTCCTCTAAAACCATATTCACTATTAGCTAAACGAGAATTGATCACTAAACCAGCATTAGGACTTTGATAGCGAAATATCATTCCATAGTGAGGATCTTCTGCTTGACTTTCAAATCCTCTCACAGTAGCCAGAGAATAATTTGTATAGTAAGGACCGATTGTAAAAGTTCCTATTTCTTGATCTTTAATCATATTATAAGTAGCTTCAATTTGGTAATAAGATGGATTACCAAAAGAAATAGAACTATTAACATTAAACCCTACTTTATGAGAAAAGTTGAGTAGAATAAAAGTACCAATATTGCCAAAGTTACCAGATTTAACATTAGGATTGAGCATTTGTGGTGTATAACTCAACACTGGATAAAAAGTGATATTAAAATCTGGTTTGACAAACTGAAATACATTCCCTAAAGAAATACCAGATAAATTTAAACTATTATGATTAGTGTTATAATTTAATGAAAAAAAGGGTGAATTAGCTATAATCGTGTGCCATTGCTTCTTTTCATCATAAAATATATTCGTAAAATCTACCTTAGCTGCAAATTTCAACATTCCTCCTATAGAACTTTCCTCTGTAATATTAGGAATTAATTTACCTAAATTATTATCAATCATCGGTGCAGAATCGGGAAATAAATTAAACCATAATCCCGTAGCTAGGGAATAACTAAAATTATTAATACTTCCAGATGCTGTTAGTTCAACTGCTGGTAAAAAAAGATTTCCAGCATAAGAAGATGATTGGATATCTCTTTGTCGAAACGTACTCAGTTGTATCCGTCCAAAATATGAATCATAAATTCTTCCCGGACCCAAGAAAGGAACAGCAGTAAACAGATTAGCTACATTATTAAATACATAAGACTGATCAAATAAAACTTGTCCATCGGAAGTTTCACCACGAATGAAAGTAACTTCAAAGGTTTCCAGTGCATTAATTTGAGTTAAATCTGTGGGGATATTAACTCCAGTATAAAGTATTGGACCCAAATTAATAGGACGGACAAAATCTATGACTACAGGAGTTTCAGGAGTCCAAGGTTCTATTGTTTGTTCCAGAAACTGCACACTTCTTTTATAAATACCTGTTCTCAATTGCAATAATAATGAACTGTCTGGAGTAATATTACTAGCAAAAGTATAACTTCCTGAAACTTGGGAAAGATTGCTATTAGTATTCCCATAATTAAGAGTATCATTTAACCGTTGGTTCATCTGTCTACGTTGTTGAGATGTAGCTTTCGTATTTAAAGTAGCTAACGGTTGCAAATTATTATACTTTTGTTTAGCTTCACTAATAGTTTCATTCAAATTACCGGGATTAATCACATTAAATATGCTACCGAATATTAAACCCAAACTAGCGTTTTTAGTTTGATTAAGATCAGTATTTTTCCATTGGTTTGTAGTTATAGATAAGCCAGGATTAGCAAAAACATTTAAATAATTTAATTTAATTTTTTCTGGATCATAGTGTAGTAATGTCCGGTTATGTGACCAACTTAAAGTATATCTATACCAATTTAGATTTTGAGGTTCTGTGATATTTAAAGTGGCAATTTCAGGATTTTGTTGACCCAAGTTATACCACATCAAAGAATTAAGATAATGAAAATCTCTTTGTTCCCTAGTTAAAAAAGGATTGGTGAGAACTGCAACAATATCATTGTTATCACTTTGATTAAGTTGTAAAGTTTTAATTCCTGGAGAAGAACTAATGGGAGCGTTAAAAGAAAATCCTTGTTTAGTAAAAAAATCACCTAAAGTAAATCCCGCAGCTTCCAAATTTTCACGAGGTATAATACTGCCAACTTCCAATTTCACACCATTATTTAATAAAGGTTGTAAATTGACAGTGGGAAAAAATTGTAAAAATCTGAGTGCATTGGTAGCATCTAAATTACTAAATAAAGAACCTCCTCCCTCAAGTGCATTTGTGCTTGCTTTGCGGGTATCATTTATGGGAATAAATTTTTGAATAAAACTACCATCAGATCGGGTTATTTTAAAAGTAAAACTGGCATTATCAGCTAAACTAGCTCCCGGAGGTAAGACAATTTCCCCAGCACCGCTAGTAATATTCACATCATCTAAATTGATATTTCCAACTAAATCTTGAAGAGTAATAGGAAGTCCAAATACTGATTGCATTCCCGAAAACACTGTAGATACTTTTCCAAGTTGTCTAATTTTTTGTTGATTAGAACGACCTTGATAACCAACATTAAAATGTTGTCCTTCAGTTTCAATCACTACTCGGTTGCCATCCAATACCCAATACAATTGTTTATCATCGGGATAATAAGAAATATTCGCTGATTTAATAGTAAGATCATTAAATTCTCCTTCCTGGAAACGATTACCTGCTGTAAATTTATCTAAGTCAAAACTGAATTGAGAATAAAAATCAAATTTTAAATGTTGAAAATTTCGAGGATCAATAATTAGTTTATCACTTGTATTTACCAGAAATGGATATCTTGATGCACTGTTATCTAACAAGTTACGCATCAAGGTTCTCAATATTTTTTTATTTTCTGCTGGTGTTAATTGTGATTCATCTTCTGGTTTTTGTTCTGGTTTTTGTTCTGGTTTCTTTTCCGGTGTCTCCTCTGGAATAGGTACAGAGGGTATGTCCTTAGGAACTACAGGCACATTTGGCTCAATTGGATTGAATTGTGCTTGATTTTGATTATTAGGTGTCTCCTCTGGAATAGGTACAGAGGGTATTTCCTTAGGAATTACAGGCACATTTGGCTCAATTGGATTGAATTGTGCTTGATTTTGATTATTAATCGCCTGTGCGAGTAAATTGTCTGCTGGTATTACAATGTCACGTTTCTGTTCATTACTATTCACATTCAGAAGGTAATTAACCTTTTCCTCCTCAGTAGCAATAGCTTTAGCTTTGATTGGTAAGATCGCAACTAAGGACACTAAGGACACTAAGGACAAATTTAAGAAAATTCCAGCATTCCAGAAAGGATATTGTTTCTTCATAGGCTATTCTGCATTTAATTTGTATAACTCTTGCGGGCAGGACTTGTACTGAGCGAAGTCGAAGTAAGTCGAAGTAAGTCGAAGTAAGTCGAAGTATGCCCGCACCACGAAAAATAACAATATCAGGATTATTGGAAGAATCTGCCAAAGAGGATGTTTGAAAAGTATCTCATGGTGTATCAAATATCTTCAGATCCCCCTATATCTCCCTTAAAAAGGGGGACTTTGACTCTATTTCTCCCCTGATTAAGGCTCACAAGGGTAGGTATTTTACTAAGTAAAAACATTGTCGTGAAGGTAAGAATTGGGGGACAAGGAAGGACAGTGGAGAAGGAAGGAAAACCGTAAAAATAATGTACGATTAGTAACAAAAACTGACGCTCAACAGATCATTTTTTCTATAAAATCTTTATTGTCTACAATACCTCCTGGTTTTCCAGATCCTGCCTTCACAGATAATATTAAAAACATACCCCTATGAGTAGAATTAGGGGGGATCTGCGAGTCTCTAAAATCATTATCCAAAACTTTTGCAACAACCGCTAAGAACAGTGGTTGATTTCACTATACCAATTTATTGTCCAAATTATTATAGTGATGTAATGCAGATTTTTTTAGGGGAATCAATAAAGTATAAAAATAATAGTACGTAAGTACACAAGCGTATGAGCAATTACTTAATAAATCCTCGTTAAAACCATTTCCTCAAAGCCTCAAAAACCTACTTTTGTAAGCTATTTAAACTATTGTAACCTTAGTTAATTGATAAAAAAAAACTGAAAATTAGATTATACCTTTGATCGGTATTATTAAGAGATGCTATATTTTTTTTAAGTGAATTTACATCAAAAAAATTTTCAAATTTCAGTATTTTCTTGTTGACAAAGCTGAAAATAACCGTGTAATGTATTAAAAGTAAATCCTTGCTGAATACCCCAAAGTCTTTAACATCAATACCGTACAGTATCAAGCATTTTGCTTTATGTAGATGCAAGGTGCTGTAATCAGGATCTATGACTAAATAGGTCTTTGTTTCATCCTGTTAGAAAATGAATAAGAGTCTGAATTTCACAAGTCCAAAAAAAAGCAATTCTTAAATAAAGAATAATGCAAAGTTTTGGTAGTTCATAGATTCATAGATTTGAGTATAGGACTTACGCAAGATGTGTCTGAAAACCTTATTCTTGCGTAGGGGTAATTCATGAATTACCCCTACTTTCGTTCCCTTTTGCGTAAGTCCTGGAGTAAAAAAAACCAGGAGTGTAAAAATCATGAGTGCAAAATCTAACAAGACATCTAAAGCTGCTGCTATTGCATCTCTGTTAGCAGGTGGCGCAGTTGCAGGTTCATTTATCGCTGCTGAACCAGCTAAAGCTCAATTCGTCGGTGCTGAGTCCCAGTCTAGAGTATCTGCTGCTGTCACCAGTGTTTTAAGTAACAATGTCACTAACAGCTTTGCTGCGGAAGTCGTATTTCCCCAAAATGATATTCAGGCAACTGGTGCGGCTACAGTCACTGTTAATTATGCCTCTATCGGTACTGATGCCAGCCAGTTAGCGATTACATCAGCTAGTATTAACGCCGCTACAGCAGTTTATACTGCTCAAACAGTTGAAGCTGCTACTGCTCGTGCGATTAATGCAGCCCAAGGTGCTGGTCGTTATGGCGACGTTATCGGTATCGTTAAATCTTGGCAAAGTGGCGGTTCTGCGGCATTAGACTAATTTAAGGAAGGTTGGCGATTCCTACTAATAAAAGGGGAGAGCAGGAATCGTCAAGCACCTTTATGGGACATTATGCGGAAAAAGTACAGCATGATGTCCACTAGTTCATCCCCTGTAGGTCAACTGGCGGATGACCCTATGTTATGGTGAATTTGAGCTTGTCCTAAGTTGACAATTTAATAGACAAACCTGTACACTCATAAACAAACCTATGAGTGACTTTATGTTTAAACCTCATGAATTTGCTAAAAAAATCGGAGTTTCAGTCAAGACCTTGCAAAGATGGGATGTTGAAGGAAGACTTCCAGCCAAAAGAACATTGTCGGGGCATCGTTTTTATACTGAAGATGATTTACTGATTATCCAGGGATTAAAACCTGTAGACTCAAATTGACAAACCTGTACAAGATATGTCAGTTTTAGACAGCAAAGAAATACAGTGTTGAGGTCGAGCAATGCTTTTATCTATCAAAACAAAACTCAAGTTAAACAAAACCCAGGAAATATTAATGGCTAAACACGCTGGTATAGCAAGGTTTACCTATAATTGGGGTTTAGCTACTTGGCAGGATTTGTATAAAGATGGATTAAAGCCAAACAAATATATCCTCAAAAAATTCTTTAATAACCATGTAAAACCTGAATTGGCATGGATTAAAGAAAAAGGTATTTGTCAGAAAATCACTCAATACGCTTTTGATAGTTTAGGTGAGGCTTTCCAGAGATTTTTTCAAGGACAGTCTCAATATCCCAACTTCAAAAAGAAAGGGAAAAATGATAGTTTTACAATTGATAATGGTGGTAAACCAATTCCTGTAGGTGGTACATCAATAAAACTACCAACAATTGGATGGGTAAAAACTTATGAAGGATTACCTCACACCACCTGTAAAAGTATTATTATTTCCAGGACTGCTGATAGTTGGTATATAGCCTTTTCTTATGAACAAGAATGTCAACCAACCATCAAAAACCATGCTGTTGTTGGTGTTGATTTAGGAGTCAAGGAACTAGCTACACTAAGCACTGGTGTTATATTTCCTAATCCTAAACACTATAAACAGAATCTAGCTAAACTACAAAGATTATCCAAAGTCTATTGTAGAAAAGCTAAAGGTTCAAACAATAAGCATAAAGCTAAAATTAAACTGGCTAGACATCATGCAAGAATAGCAAACCTGAGAAAAGATACTCTTCATAAACTTACTACTTACTTATGCAAAAACCACGCCAAGATAGTAGTAGAAGATTTGAATGTTTCAGGGATGTTATCAAACCATAAATTAGCCCAAGCAATAGCTGATTGTGGGTTTCATGAGTTTAAGCGTCAGCTAGAATATAAAGCTAAAAAGTTTGGCTGTGAAATTATAATTGCTGATAGATTTTATCCATCAAGTAAAACCTGTTCTCACTGTGGACATAGAAAAGATAGTCTTTCTTTATCTGAAAGAATTTATCACTGCGAGAACTGTAGTTTTGAGATGGATAGGGATCTGAATGCTGCAATTAATTTATCGCGTTTGGCTAAAGCGTGAAAGTCTACCGAGGGATAACTGCTCCCATGCTCCCGTTGAAGTAGAAAGTAAAGTCTAGTTTTGTCTAGGTTTTATATAGCAGTTAATGTCTGCGATCTTTTCTCCAGATGGGAAAATTTCAGTTGGGAAAAGTTGGGATAGTCAACAACTAGAGTGTCCCAACCATGAACACCAACTTTACCCAAACATTAAAAATATCTGTTGTTCAATTTTTATTGGTGGGGGGAGCAGTTGTAAGCTCATTGATTGCAGATAAATCTGCTCAGGCTCAGTTTATCGGTTTTGATTCCCAATCTAGAGTTTCTGCGGCTGTGACGAGCGTTTTATCGAATGGTACAACTAGCAGTTTTGCATCAGAAGTCGTATTTCCGCCAAATTCTATTGGTCCTAGTGGTCAACTGACATTAACAATTCATTATGGTGCTGTAGGCCATGATCCCAGTCAGGTGACAATTACCAGGGGAAATTTGAATGCTGGAACTGTTAATTATACAGATAATTCCATTCAAGGGGCGATCGCCCGTGCCATTGATGCTGCCATTATTCATCGTCGTTTTGGTGACATTATCGGTATTGTGAAATCATGGCAAAGTGGTGGTTCATCTGCTCTAGACTAACAATCAATGTTTGGAAATTAACCAATTTATGAAAATACCTCTCTCTTGATATGAGGGAGGTTTTATCAGCCCAGTTTCACTAATTTTCACAACTAGCAAAAAACCGGGGCGTGAGGCTCAGAATATTTTAATGTTAATCACAATTATTGAAAAATATGACTATTTCTGAGAAAGAATACTTTGCCAAACGCAGTAAACAAATTGAGAAACGTAAACGAATTTTAACAATAGTTTCCATAGTTTCATTTTTCGGTTCTATTGCTTTTGGGGGTATCAGTACGTTATTATCATCACTATCATCGGCGAAACAGCAGCCTCAGCAACCTGCTACTGAGTCAGTGACAACGCAATTGCAAAAACAAGCACAGGGTTATGAATCAGTTTTACAACGAGAACCAAATAACCAAGTAGCATTAGAAAAGTTATCTATTATCCGGGTAAAGTTGGGAGAATATGAAATAGCGATCGCACTGATAGAGAGATTGGTTAAGTTGTATCCTGATCGGCAGGATTATAAAACGGTGTTGGCTGAAGTGAAGAAAAAAAACACAGGAAAATAATCAACCTGCTAAATAGGTAATTGCTTATATTTCTCAAAAGTATTTGTTTACAATCAAGTAATTTTTCCGAAATTTAAACTCAAACGCTATCTATAGTGATCCGATTTGATTCATGAATTGTTCGTGGAGGCAGGGAACAGGGAACAGGGAACAGGAAAGAAGGCTTTCAGTATGTACTGAGTTCTGTATGGCTACGCCACGCAAGCTATCAAAAATCAAATAGGAGTCCTATATATAGAGCATTAGTTTAGTATTGAATAATAGTTTTTGGGTTGGAGTTTATCCAGGACTTGAGCCAGAAAAGTTAAGTTTTATTACTAGCCAGATCCGAAAGTTTGTTCAAAACAGAGAAAATTATGTTAATCTTTAACTAAGGTTAAATAAGTCAAGATGATACTTATGACAAAATTAAAAAATAAATTAACAGAAAAGTTAGATCATAATTTAAAATGTAGTTAAAACAAATGCTCATGATAACCTAGTAATTAACCATCAAGGAGAAAAATATGAGAGCAGAGTTAAAAAACAAAATTAAAAATTTATATGATGCCGACTATAATCTTTGGGTATTAGAGACAGTTAAACAGTTAGAAAATCGAGATTTAGATTCTTTAGATTGGGATAATTTAATTGAGGAAGTTTTAGATTTGAGTAAAAGGGATAAACGAAAAATAGAAAGTTTGTTAATGAAATTGATTGAACATTTATTAATTTTACAATATTGGCAAGGAGAAAATGAAAGAAATAGAGGACATTGGCAAAGAGAAATAACTAATTTTCGCAAGCAAATCAAAAGATTATTAGCAGATAGTCCTAGCTTAAAAAATTACTTAGAAATGAAGTTAGACTTATGCTACAATGATGGGAGAGAATTAGCTAGTCAGCATTCTCAACTTTCCTTGAATACTTTTCCAGAAGAAGCGATCGCTACTCTTGAAAAATTTTTAGATGATCATTGGTTTGCTAATACATAAAATAAGTTGATTATGTGCATCTGTAAGACAAGATTTACTAATTCTAGTATGTGTCGAGGAGAAATTTTTAATATTGGTGGAGGAATTGATAATAGTCTATCCTTTTTTAACAATAGTTTCCAGAGTTTCATTTTTCGGTTCTATTGCTTTTGGGGGTATCAGTACGTTATTATCATCACTATCATCGGCGAAACAGCAGCTTCAGCAACTTGCTACTGAGTCAGTGACAACGCAATTGCAAAAACAAGCACAGGGTTATGAATCAGTTTTACAACGAGAAGCAAATAACCAAGTAGCATTAGAAAAGTTATCTGTAATTCAGGTAAAGTTGGGAGAATATGAAAGAGCGATCGCACTGATAGAGAGACTGATTCAATTGTATCCTGATCGGCAGGATTATCAGACGGTATTGGCTGAAGTGAAGAAAAAAACACAGGGAAATAATCAACTTGCTAAATAGGTAAATAGTAGGTTGGGTGGACGTAAGGGAATCCAATATTTATTGTCAATTTCAATACAATGATTTAGATATTGCAAGAATCAAAATTATGAGTTACCAAATAGAGTTTACCAGGGGTGCCATAAAGCAAATTAGTTATGATTGCAACATTTACTTACCTTTTACTTCATCATGTTCATTAACTGTACATAATTATTCAAGATAAAGATAAATAATAAATAAAAAATGAGAATTATTATGGCAATTTCACAAGATGTAAAGTTAGGTAATAATGTCGTCATTCATCATCCTGAATTGGTTAATCTATACGGATGTAAGATTGGCGATGATACTAAAATAGGTGCTTTTGTAGAAATACAAAAAGGTGTGATTGTGGGTAATCGCTGCAAAATTTCTTCCCATAGTTTTCTTTGTGAAGGAGTCGAAATTTATGATGAAGTTATGATTGGTCATGGTGTAATGTTCATTAATGATCGTTATCCTAGAGCCACAAATAAAGGTAATTTGAAAACAGAAGCTGATTGGAATGTAACCCCCGTGAAAGTCAAACGCGGAGCATCTATAGGTAGTGGAGCAGTGATTATGTGTGGAGTAACAATAGGTAAAGGAGCGATGGTTGCTGCTGGAGCGGTAGTTACTAAAGATGTACCTGAATATGCGATCGCTATGGGTGTACCTGCTAAAGTAACAGGTGATGTGCGGGAGCGTGAGTCATGATAGGAATTGGTGTAGTTGGTTATGGCTATTGGGGTCCGAATCTGGTGCGTAACTTTTATGAAATATCAGAATCCCAAGTAATTGCTGTTAGTGATTTCCGAGCAGAAAGATTAGCTCAAGTCCAATCTCGTTACCCTACTATTGGTGTGACATCAGACTATCAAGATTTAATTAATGATGATCGGATTGAAGCGATCGCTATTGCTACTCCAGTATCAGCACACTTTGATATAGCTATTCAAGCTCTACAGTCTGGAAAGCACGTTTTACTGGAAAAACCCATGACAGCAAGCTCTGAACAAGCATTACGATTAATTGCTGAAGCTGATAAACGTAATCTAGTTCTGATGGTAGATCATACCTTTGTTTATACAGGTGCAATTCGCAAAATACGTGAGCTTGTAGACAACAATACATTAGGCAATATTTATTATTATGATGCTGCAAGAGTCAATCTGGGGTTATTTCAGCATGATGTAAATGTAATCTGGGATTTGGCAGTACATGACTTATCAATTATGGATTATGTATTGCCTTTCAAACCTTGTGCTGTATCAGCCACAGGTATAAGTCATGTCAGTGGAAAACCTGAAAATATAGCCTACATAACATTATTTTTTAATGAACAATTAATTGCCCATTTGCACGTTAACTGGCTTGCTCCTGTAAAAGTTAGGCGGACACTAATCGGCGGTAGTCAAAAGATGATTGTCTATGATGATGTAGAACCTAGTGAAAAAGTGAAGTTATATGACAAAGGGATCACGATCAATAATGATCAGGATAATCTTTATAAAATGCTAATTAATTATCGTACAGGTGATATGTGGTCGCCGAAGTTAGATATGACAGAAGCTCTAAATAGAGTGGTATCACACTTTATTCACTGTATTAAAACAGGCGATCGCCCCTTGACTGATGGTAAAGCTGGGTTAAGAGTAGTAAAAATTCTGGAAGCTGCTACTGAGTCTATGAAACACCAGGGTAAATTAGTGCCATTGAACTGGACACAAGCAGAAGTATCACCATAGAAGTAACATTATGATTCCATTTGTAGATTTAAAAACCCAGTATGTAAATATAAAAGACGAAATTAACCAGGCTATTTCTAAAGTTTTGGAAACAAGCCAATTTATATTAGGGGAAGAAGTACAAGCCTTTGAAACTGAGTTTGCAGCTTACTGTGGTGCTGATTATGGTATTGGTGTAAATTCTGGGACAAGTGCTTTACACTTAGCTTTATTAGCATTGGGAATTGGTGCTGGTGATGAAGTCATAACTGTGCCTTTTACCTTTGTGGCAACGGTGGCAGCTATCTGTTATACAGGAGCTAAACCAGTTTTTGTAGATATTGCTCCTATTTCTTATACTATAGATGTTAAACAGATTGAGTCCGCTATTACTGAACGAACTAAAGCCATACTTCCTGTTCATCTATATGGACAACCTGCGGATATGGACTCTATTCTATCTATAGCGAAAAAGTATAATCTGAAAGTAATTGAAGATGCGGCTCAAGCTCATGGTGCTGAATATAAAGGCAAAAGAGTCGGTAGTCTTGGTGATTTAGGTTGTTTTAGTTTCTACCCAGGTAAGAATTTAGGAGCTTATGGTGAAGCAGGAATTGTCACCACCAATAACCCTGAGTATGCCCATACTATTAAAATGTTAAGGGATTGGGGACAAGAAAAAAGATATTACCATGACCTCCATGCCTATAATTACCGCATGGAAGGAATACAAGGGGCTATATTAAGGGTTAAGTTGCGCCATTTAGAAACCTGGACTGAATCAAGAAGAAGTCACGCTCAAGTTTATAATGAATTACTGGCAAATACTGGGTTAAAAACTCCTGTAGAAATGCCTTATAGTCGTCATGTTTATCATATATATGGGGTGCGATCGCCTGATAGGGATATTTTACAACAACAATTAATGAAAAAGGGGGTGCAAACAGGTATTCATTATCCTATTCCTGTTCATTTGCAGAAAGGTTATGCTGATTTAGGTTATAAATTAGGCGCTTTTCCTTGTAGTGAGTTAGTAGCAAAGGATGAGTTATCTTTGCCTATGTATGCGGAATTGACTGATTCATCTCTTAACCATATTGCAGGAGTATTTGAATTTTTGTATGAATGAGGATTCAAACACAAAAATCGTTAAAGCACAACATGGATTAAAACAAATTCAGGAAGACCCTAACTTTGAGCAAGAACTAGCACAATACTTAAAGGTTTCTTTATCACCAGAAAACTTAATCAACTTATATGAAAGATTTATTATTTCAGATAGTAAGTTTGATACTCTCATGAGAAGGGTATTGTGGAAAGCTTTAACTAAGAAAACAGGTAATAATGTTATTATTAGTAGTGAAGTGCGTTTTAAGCATTCAGAAACTTTTGAAATAGGTGATGGTGTTTTTATTGGCAATCAAACCTATATACAAGGAAGATTTGATGGCAAGTGTCTAATTGGTAATAATGTTTGGATAGGTCCTGGTAGTTATTTTGATGCTCGTAATTTAATAATAGAAGATTATGTAGGTTGGGGTCCAGGAGCAAAAGTTTTAGGTTCAACTCATACTGGTATACCCATAGATGTACCGATTATTCAAACAGATTTAGAAATAAAACCAGTGAAAATTTCTATGGGTGCTGATATAGGAATGAATGCAGTAATTCTTCCAGGAATAACAGTGGGTGAAGGTAGCATAGTAGGTGCAGGAGCAGTAGTAACAAAAGATGTTCCTTCTATGGCAATTGTAGCTGGTGTACCTGCTAGATTTTTACGTTGGAGAAACGAATCGTGAAAAAAGTTTTAATAACTGGTGGTGCAGGATTAGTAGGTTCTCATATTGCCGATCAATTAGTTAAACAAGGAATTTCGGAAATAGTTATTCTTGATAACTTTGTTAGGGGTACTAAAGCTAATTTAGAATGGGCGATCGCTAATGGGAATGTCAAAATCATCGAAGGAGATATTAGAGATCAAAAACTACTCAACGAAATAATGCCTGGTGTAGATATCCTTTTTCATCAAGCAGCTATTCGTATTACTCAGTGTGCTGAAGATCCAAGATTAGCATTAGAAGTATTAGTAGATGGTACTTATAATGTTTTAGAAGCAGCCGTAAAAGCAAAAGTTAAAAAAGTTATAGCAGCATCTTCAGCTTCAGTTCTCGGACTCGCAGAAGAATTTCCTACTACTGAATCCCATCATCCTTACAATAATCGTACTTTTTATGGTGCGTCCAAAACCTTTAATGAAGGTATGTTACGCAGTTTTAATGAAATGTATGGTTTAGATTATATTGCCTTACGTTATTTCAATGTTTATGGTTCAAGAATGGATATTTATGGGGTTTATACAGAAGTTCTAGTTAGGTGGATGGCTCGTATTATCGAGGGAAAACCTCCTCTAATTTTTGGTGATGGGTTACAAACAATGGACTTCGTTTCAGTAGAAGATATTGCCAGAGCCAATATCTTAGCTGCTCAAAGTGATGTAACTGATGAGGTATTTAATATTGCTAGTGGGGTAGAAACTAGCTTGAATGATTTGGCATTTAGCCTTTTAAAAGTAATGAAATCTGATCTAAAGCCTGAATATACAGCCGAAAGAAAAGTTAATCCTGTAAAAAGAAGATTGGCTGATACAAGCAAAGCTGAGAAATTACTAGGATTTAAAGCAGAGATTTCTCTAGAAGAAGGTTTAACCCGGCTAGTTGATTGGTGGAAAAAAACAAAAAACATTTAGTTTATATGCTGATAAAAATGTTTATGGACACAAGAATTTAATATGAATGAACAATCATCTTTTATCCCTATTGCTAAACCTTTTCTGGGCGAAGAAGAAGCCCAAGCTGCAAGTCAAGCAGTTTTATCTGGCTGGGTTACACAAGGTCCGCAAGTCAAAGCTTTTGAAGAAGAATTCGCCGAATACGTGGGGGCAAAATACGCTTGCGCTGTTTCCAATTGCACCACTGCATTGCATTTGGCTTTATTAGCTGTGGGTGTTCAGCCTGGTGATGAAGTAATTACCGTATCCCATTCTTATATTGCAACAGCTAATAGTATTCGCTACTGTAATGCTACTCCCGTATTTGTAGATATTGAACCCCAAACATATAATATTAATCCTGATTTAATTGAACCTGTAATCAGTGATCGCACCAAGGCAATTTTAGTAGTCCATCAAATGGGAATGCCTTGTGATTTAAAAGCAATTTTAGATATTGCCAAAAAGCATTCCTTACCCGTGATTGAAGATGCCGCTTGTGCGATCGGTAGCGAAATATTATGGGAAGGCAAATGGGAAAAAATTGGTAAACCCCACGGAGATATTGCCTGTTTTTCCTTTCATCCCCGTAAAGTAATTACCACTGGTGATGGTGGAATGCTAACCACTTCTAATCCTGAATGGGATAAAAAATTCCGGTTATGGCGACAACATGGGATGAGTGTACCGGATACTGTCCGACATGGCTCGAAACAAGTTATATTTGAAACATATCCTGTCTTAGGCTATAATTACAGAATGACTGATATTCAGGCAGCAGTCGGACGGGAACAATTGAGGAAATTACCAGAAATAATTTTTAGAAGACGGCAAATAGCAGAAAAGTATCAGGAATTATTGTCTGATATTTCTGGGATAGAATTGCCAACAGAACCAGTATGGGCAAAAACTAATTGGCAAAGTTATTGTATTAAATTAGCTGACTATATTGATCAAGTGGAGGTCATGCAAAAATTATTAGATCAAGGAATTGCTACAAGAAGAGGTATAATGTGCGCCCATAGAGAAGAATCATATCAAAAGGAAAACTGGAGTTGTGGCATTGATAAAAAAAACTGTGCTTGTCAGTTAAATACTTGTCAAAAATTGTTACAGAGTGAGAAAAATCAAGACCAAGGATTAATAATACCATTATTTGTTACATTAAAAATTTTTGAACAAGTTAAAATTGCAGATATCTTATACAATACTTTAGAGGCTTAAATCACATGAAAATTGATTTAGTTTATCCTTCTCGAAAAATATTCCATGACACTTGGAATACTGGAAAAGGTTGGGTCGAAACATTAAAAAGGATGAAATTGCTTAATATTTTTTTTGCATTAGATCCTGAAAATTGTCATACTCTTTTAGACTATTTAAAAGCTCCTAATAGCGATATGATAATCATTTTAGGTGGTGATCATTTTCTTTATTTTATGTATGACAATCATGCCAAAAAAGATATTTGGGATCAAGTAAAAATACCTAAGATTTGTATTTGTTGGGAATCTATTGTTAATTCGTTATTTCCAGGATTTTTTAAAAGAAGTTCTAATTCTTTACATTGTTTTGACTATTTTATTTATGGAGATGAGCGAGATCAAGTTTTTTTTGAAGGAAAATCAGTTAATTATTGTTTTTCACCACTTTGTGTTGATGGTCAAGAATTTAAGAAAAACAAACCACTACATGAAAGGAAGAATCATGTTTTTTTCTTCGGAAAAATAAATAATTTTGGCATCGAAAAAGTTTATTCAGAAAGAAGAAGATTATTAAGCGAACTCTTAACTAATCAAGCAATAGATTATATTAGTGAATATATGTATACTGGAGATAGTGCAGAAAAATTAGTAAATCTATATAATGAATATACTTTAACGATAAATTTACCCACAAATCATGGTGGTTATACTCAAAGGATTTATGAGGCTATGTCTTGTGGTACAATTATTTTTCAATATCGTTTAAAAAATGATCCTTACCATAGTTTACTATTTAAAGAATATGATCATTATATTCCTTATGAAATTAATAATATACCGGAATTACTAGAAAATTTTAAATATTATTTAAAACATTTACCAGATTTAGAATATATTTCTGAAAAAGCTCGACAAGAAGTTTTAGCAAAACACACCATAGAAGCTCGTATTAACCAAATTCTTAAATTTGTAACTACAGGAGAAAAAATAGAATATCAACTAATACCTGAACTCAAACAACAAGCTAATCTAAATCAACAAAACTCTTATTCTTGGACAACAGAAATAAAAACTTCTCCTAAACCTATTATTATTGTTGATGGTGTATTTTTCCAACTCTATAAAACAGGAATTGCTAGAGTTTGGCAATCTATATTACAGGAGTGGGTTAAAAGTGGTTTTGCCAAACATATTGTTTTATTGGATAGAGCGGGTACTTCTCCAGATATAGCTGGGATTTGGTATCGTACTATTCACCCTTATGATTATAACAATACAGAAGCAGATAAACAGATGCTCCAGCAAATCTGCAAGGAAGAAGGAGCAGATTTATTTATTTCTTCATACTACACCACGCCAATTACAACACCATCTGTATTCATGGCTTATGACATGATACCAGAAGTAATGGGAGCAAATGTTAATGAACCAATGTGGCGGGAAAAACATCACGCTATAAAACACGCATCTGCATATATAGCCATTTCCCAAAATACAGCCAGTGATTTGTCCAAATATTTCCCAAATATAGCTGTACAATCTATTACAGTTGCCCATTGTGGAGTTAGCAATACCTTTTCACCAGCCAACCCACTACAAATCAATACATTTAAACATAGATATGGCATCAATAAACCATACTTTTTATTAGGAGGTAATTTAGCTGATTACAAGAATAGTATTTTATTCTTTAAAGCTTTCTCAAAACTCCCCAACAGCTACGAATTTGATATTATTTTCACTGGTTTTGGTGGAGTGTTTCCACCAGAATTAAGAGATTATACCTCTGGTAGTGCTGTACATCAATTACAACTTAGTGATGAAGAACTAAGACTAGCTTACTCTGGTGCAGTAGCTCTAGTATATCCTTCTAAATATGAAGGTTTTGGAATGCCCATAGTAGAAGCAATGGCTTGTGGTTGTCCTGTGATTACTTGTCCCAATAGTTCAATTCCAGAAGTAGCGGGAGAAGCAGCCATATATGTCAATGATAATGATGTAGATGCAATGGCAAATGCTTTAATTTCCGTGCAGAATCATAATTTACGCACATCATTAATTACAGCAGGTTTAGCCCAAGCGCAAAAGTTTTCTTGGACAAAAATGGCAACACAAGTTAGTTCAGCATTAATAAATACAACTCTCTTGTCCTTAAAACTCAGAGATATTAACTTAATCATCTTCCCAGATCCCACACAATCAGAACAATCTATTTATCAAGACTTAATCAAAGTTATTACAGCTTTAGAAGAACATCCTCATAGTGACAATATTACCCTACTCATCAACGCCAGCAATTTTCCTAGCCAATTTACACAAGCATTCATGGATAATTTGTGTAACCAAGATGAGGAAGAAACAGCAGGATTAGAAATTTCCCTAGTCGGTAAATTATCTTCTATGCAATGGCAGACTTTATTACCTCAAATAACTGCTAGAATTTTTTTAACACAGGAGGATCAACAAACACTAGAAAAATTGCCAGTACATCAGTTTTCATCATGTCAAGTTGACAACTTAAATGAGCAATTATCTATTCTCTTAACAGAAAGCCTTAAACAAAACCTACGTCTGAGAAATATTAATTTAATCATCTTTCCCGATCCCACACAACCAGAACAATCTATTTATCAAGACTTAGTAAACGTCATTACAGCTTTAGAAGAACATCCTCATAGTGACAATATTACCCTACTTATCAACGCCAGCAATTTTTCCAGTCAATTTACACAAGCATTCATGGATAATTTGTGTAACCAAGAAGAGGAAGAAACAGCAGGATTAGAAATTTCCCTAGTCGGTAAATTATCTTCTATACAGTGGGAGGCTTTATTACCTCAAATAACTGCTAGAATTGTTTTGAACAACGAGGATCAACAAGCACTGGAACAAGTACAACTGGAAAAATTGACATCTTACCAACTTGATAACTTAGAGGATGTTTTAAAAGTCGCTGATGGTGTATCAAATATTTATAGATCCCCCTAAATCCCCCTTGAAAAGGGGGACTTTGACTTTAGTTCCCCCCTTTTTAAGGGGGGTTAGGGGGGATCAGGGGCGTGCCTAAAATCACGATCCAAAACTTTTCAAACACCCTCTAAGATAATCAACAATTTTAACTGATGTTTTTTAACTGATTGTTTTAAATTATTCTTTACAAACTACAGGACTGGTTTTTGATTTATGATGATTTTTTGCGGTGGAATTAGTAATGATTTGAGAAGTCTGTCTTACAACCTTTGTCAAGCCCTGCTCACTCAAACTGGTAAAATCAATATTCAAGGGACTGCTTGTAATACTACGGCGGAAATTGACGCTTATTTTCAAATCATAGGAGAACCAACACGAACAACACTAATCCAATATCAAGTTCTTTCTGAATCAGCAATAGAAAAAATCAATCAAGGTCAAGCTAAGAATATTTATCTCCATCAAGACCTTCGTGAAATTCTCGCTGCTGCTATTCATGCTCCTAAAAAGAAAGAAACTTTTGCATCTCATTTCCTTCATCTTTGGCAACAATCCCTAGAAAAATGCTACAATGATGTCAATAAAACTGTATTAATCTCTCAGGAAAACTTAATTACACAACCACATTTAGAAATTGCCCGTTTAGCAACAGGTTTAGAAATTGACTTAACGGAAATTGAGATTGCACAGTTATTAAAACAGCATCCTATAGAGAAACAGAGTACAGAGAAATGGCAAAAAATTCTTGATTCTCAACAATGCTTACTAATTGAAACCTTACTTAGTCCATTATTACTGAAATTTGATTATGAAACAGAGTCTAGTTTATCTCACAGATTAGATCAACATTTACAATCAATTCAATTAGAAACTTTACTAATACAAATTGATAAAATTGTCAGTCAAATTCGCAACTTTAAGACCGAACTGCGGGAACAGTTTTGTGAATCTATTGATCAATATTTTCTTACCACATTAACTGTAAAAGGACGTTTACAGGAAGCGGCGGAAGTTTGTCATTTGCTAGGAACAGTCTTAATCAAAAATGACTTACAAGCAGCGGAAAAATGGTATTTACGCGCTCTGAGTATTCAACCTCAGTTAGCAAAGTCTCACTATAATTTGGGCTTTATTTATGAGGAACAGCATGAGTGGGAAAAAGCTATTGATAATTATACTCATGCTATTACTATCAATCACGATTATACTAAAGCTCACTATCGTTTAGGATTGATTTTTAAACGGCAAAAGCATTTTAGTCAAGCCATAAATCAATTTTCTCAAGTTTTGCAACTAGAACCGGAACATCAAGGATCTAAATTCAATTTAGCATTACTTTGGCATAAAGGAGAAGGTGCAGATTTTATTCAAAATTTATTAGGAGAAAAAGAGTTAGAACTGTTGCCTCAACTCACAGAAGAAATTAACGACACGGGTGCAATATTGGTGAGTAAAGGCAAATTGGAACAAGCTAAACAATGTTTTCAATCTCTAATAGATTTAGATCCAGATTGTGTTTTAGGTCATTATAATCTTGGTTGTGTTTTACAAAATCAAAAATACTATTCAGAAGCAATATCTTGTTATGTCCAAGCTTTAAAAATTGATCCTAATTATATTGATGCGCTCAAAAATTTAGGTTATGTTTATTATAAAACCGAACAAATTGATTTAGCTCAAGAATGTTTCCAAAAGATACTGGAAATAGATCCTCATCATGGGGAAACTTATGAAGTTTTAGGATTTATTGCTGGTGAACAAGGAAAATTGTCAGAGTGCATCAGTTTGATAAATGAAGCCTTAAAAATTACTCCCAACAATCCTACACTGCATTCTTGTTTTCTGTTTAATTTAAGTTCCCTCACCAGTTTTACACCCCAACAAATATTAGATTCTGCTCAACTGTGGTATCAGCAACAAGTAGTTAATCAATGGCTACCAACTCTGACAAACCATAAAAATGATAAAACTCTAAATCGTCGTTTACGCATTGGTTATATTTCCCCTGATTTTCGTAGACATTCTGTAAGTGCATTTATTAAACCAATTTTGCAACACCATGATCGTACCCAGTTTGAGGTTTTCTGTTATGGAGAAGTGAATGATCCTGATGCAATCACCGATGAAATTATAGATATTTGTGATGCTTGGCGTTCTACAGTTGGTCTTTCTGATTTGCAGGTAGCGGAGTTAATTCAAACAGATCGCATAGATGTTTTAATTGATTTGGCAGGACATACCGCTAATAATCGGATGATGGTTTTGGGAATAAAACCTGCACCAATTCAAGCAACTTATTTAGGTTATTTTGCTACCACTGGTTTACCAAGCATTGACTATTGGATTACTGATCAAGTTCTCCATCCTGAAGATACACAGGAAAAAACTAGCGAAACTATCTGGCGTTTACCCCGTTGTTATGTGAGTTATGAACCACTAAAAAATGCGCCTGAAGTTACTGAACTTCCTTATGGAAAAACGGGTGTTTTCACCTTTGCATCTTTTAATAATTTACGCAAACTCACACCAGAAACTTTTGCGCTGTGGGTGGAAATTCTCAAAGCAGTTCCTCATTCTCGCTTGGTGTTAAAATGCCACAGTTCTGATGTGTTCAGCCCCTTAATTGCGGAAAAAATTCAAACTCCCTTTGTGCAACAGGGTATTGATCCCAAACGCATCTTTTTATATGGTGGATATGCTGCGGATGAAGACCACCTGAATCTTTATAATCAAGTTGATTTACATTTGGATAGTATACCCTATACCGGATGTACTACAACTTGTGAAGCTTTGTGGATGGGAGTACCGACGGTGACTTTAGCCGGTACTCGCAAAATGGAAAGGATGAGTGCCAGTATTTTGTATAGTATTGGTTTGGATAATTTCATTGCCCATAGTGGTGCAGAGTATGTGCAGAAAGCAATAGAATTAGCCCAAAATCCAGATTATCTGCAATCTTTACGTTCAACGATGCGGGAAAGACTTTCTTCTTCTCTTCTGTTGGATGTGAAAAACATGGCCAGCAGTTTGGAAACTGCATACCGCCAAATGTGGGAAATTTATCTGGAAAAAGAAACCGCAGAATCTAACAGTAAAAATCCTCCTATTAATACTGCTTTTACAGTAGATTTAGAACCTGCTGATGCTATTAATTATTATCAGCAATATATCACAGATTACGCTGATGATGATCAAGCTTATTATCATTTAGGGTTGGCTTATCAAAAATTAGATGATGTAGAAAATGCTATTCCAGCTTATTTGCAAGCCCTGGCTATTAATCGTTCTTCGGCTGCAACTTATCAAGCACTCGGTAAGCTGTTAGAAGAACAAGAATTAATTGATCAGGCTGAGAAATATTATCGGTGTGCGCTGTTAATAGAACCAGATAATATTGAAATCAGAAGCAATTTAAAACTTTGATCAGCCGTTTTTAAGGAGGTTGGGGGGATCAATCAGTGTCATTGATGACAATAAAAAACTTTTGAAACAACCTCTAAATTAAAAACCCATAAATTAAAAACCCATGAATAATCAACAAAATATTCCCACAGGCTACCTACGCAAAATTCATCATATTGCTTTAAACGTTGCGGATATGCAAGCATCACGCCATTTTTATGGACATATTTTAGGATTACACGAACTCACAGGAGAAGAAATTCCCGAAACATTAAAACAACTCGTTGCTGAAGGAAAAGTTGCTAATTTCATCACCCCCGATGGAACAATATTAGACTTATTTGGAGAACCAGAATTATTACCACCAGACCCTGATCCCAGTAAATCCTTTACTAGAGCATATCATTTAGCATTTGATATTGATCCCCAATTCTTCGATCAAGCTGTATCCGTGATCAGGGAAAATAATTTAGTCATAGCTTATGGACCTCTTACCCGTCCTACAGGTAGAGGGGTTTACTTTTATGACCCCGATGGGTTTATGATAGAAATTCGTTGTGATCCTCATTAAATAGAAACATGAAAAAAGTTTTAAAAGTTATCAATGACGTAATTACTAACCCACCCATACCTCATGAACCCTATAAACAATCTTTAAAAAATTGGGCAAAATATTGTTTACAAAATAAGGGTTTTATTGTCACCTATGCCCAAAAAGGTGATTTTGCTGTAGAATTAAAAGGAGGAGAAAAGTTGTATTTTAAAGTTACGAATAATGCAGTTGATTTGGATGATAATATCAATTGGATAGTTTGGGATAGTGCAGCTAAAAAAGCTAGTTTGATTCCGCAAATGTTATAAGTTACTGTAGGTTGGGTTAAGCGAAAGCGCCACCCAACAAATTATTTATATTTTTCAGAAACTTCTTTTTAACGAACCGCAAAGGACGCAAAGGACACGAAGGGAAGAAAGAGAAGAGAGAGAAGAGAGAGATTTTTTTTAATTATATCAAAACTCTTGCGTTCTTACTTTGCGCCTTTGAGTCTTTGCGTGAAATAAAAAAATCATGGTTTAGCAAAAACCAGAAAATGCTGCTGCGGTAATGTATTTTTCGTTTCTTGATAAACTAAACCCACTGCTTGCATTTCTTTTTTCACTTGTTTCTGTGTCATTTTGTGCAAACGTTTAATCATAATAAAGGGGTTTTCTCCTCGATATTCGACTAACACAACTCTCCCACCTGGTTTTAATGCTTTAACAATTTCTGTCATGACTTCTTGGGGATATGCTAACTCATGATAAGCATCTACAAAGATTGCTAAATCTATGCTTTCTGGTGGTAAGTTAGGATTAGTTAAAGTTGCTAAAATTGGTTCTACATTATGGATATTTTTCTCTTGTTTAAAATAATCAATTATCTCCAACATTTGCGGTTGAATATCAACTGCTAAAACCTTACCTTGTGGTAATAATGGTGCTATTAAAAAGCTTAAATATCCCGTACCAGCACCAATATCTGCAACTACATCATCAGGTTTTAAGTTGAGAAGTGGGACTATTTGACTGGGTTTTTCTTCTGTTTCTCTGCTAGGTCTTTCTAACCAACCAGCACCTGTATAACCCATTACTTGAGCAATTTCCCGCCCCATGTAGTATTTACCAATACCATCAGGACTGTGATTTTGTCGCTGTTCGTAAACGGGTAACGCTGCTGCGGGAAGGTTGGAGAAAGTTAGTAATATTCCCCAACCGAGAAAAAGAATGAGTATTAAATGACAATAGGTTCTAATTGGCGATCGCACCATTTTCCCTCTACTTGCTCTGTAACTAATGGTGTAATAATAAACTTAGCCGGAAAACCGTCTTTCACATCAACCCGCAAGCAGGAATAAGGTTTTTTCCTTTCTAAACCGTAACCACTGCGTCCCACATACAGCAGAGACTCAGCGACTTTCTGAGTATAATTACTATTACCATCGGTAAAAGTTTCTACTAATTCTGTTCCTTCTTGTCGTTGCCGACGGGGACGGCGACCACTGCCACCACAAACTATATAATTAATGTGAGAATCGGCATATCCTGTATCCACCGTCCGCATATATTCCAAACAGTGCGCGTGGCCATTGAAAACCACATCCACAAGCGGTCTACCTTGATTTATCTTACCCAAAGCCGCCGCAACTTGCTCAAAAACTCCCCGCAACCGATGACGCACGGCTAAAGTTTGTCCTTGATGCCATTTGGTAGCTTCTGTCACATAGGGAGGATGATGGAAAAAGATCACCCGTCCCCGCACTTCTGAATTTTGCCAAGATGCAATTAATCTATCTTTTAACCAGTCAAGTTGCTCAAAATCCACATCTGCACTGGTGTGAGTTTCTAATTGTTTTTCAATATCAAGTTTAACTTCGTTGAGTTGGTCTACTTTAGCACCCAAATCAGCCAGTAGTTCAGATTCTTCGGGATTTTCTGAGTTAAGTTTATCACACTCTGCCAAAATTTCTAACTCTTCTTGTTCCAACTTTTGACGACGCTGTAATAACTCCCTGCGAATATCTCCCGCTTGCTTTTCTGGTAACGGTTCTGGAGTATTAAAAGTATTAGAATCCAGGGCAAAAAAATCAATTCCCCCATAATTAAAAGTATAATACCTATTAGGTAAACGGGTAAAATTTCCAGGTTGATAACGCAAACATCGCCCCGTATTACTTTTGGCAGTGTAATATTTATCTAAATGAGATTCTAATTCATGGGGAGAAATAGCGGCTAAATAATCTATAAAAGCCCTTGTATAAGCATCTCCTTGATTTGAACCATGCCAACCAATTTCAATATCTTTGTAACGCAACATTCGTCGTAAAGGTAAAGTCGAACCTGTGATTAAGCGATAAAACCAAGGCACATCATAATAGTCATGATTACCTAAAACTGGCAAAATTGGCAACTTAAAAACCATTTGGTCATAAGCAATATTTTCGGGGTTTTCACCACCTACCAAAAATTCCCGATAAGGTTCAATAAAATTAGGCGGATAATACTCACGAGAACCCACCACATAAACAACATCACCAGTATGCAAAATAAAACGGCAATCATCACTATGATTTAACATCATTTCGGCAACTTGACGCTGAGGATGAGAACCATAATGAGACTTAGTACCGCTATCACCGATGACCATAAAGGAGAAATTTTGATTTTTCTCCCTGCCATTATCATCTAAAATCATCGAGGTTTGGTCAATTCCTCGTTGCTGAATACTGGGATGCTGCGATCGCACCCTTTGGTTCATTTTTTGGATTTTTACCGGAACTGATGGTTCAGAAATCAATTTCATAGCTGAAATTAGCTAACGTCTCTACTAAATACCTTAACTTACCAACTGAATTACTCCCCACTGTCCATTTGTCAACCACTTAGGGTCTACTGTTGCTAATTCCTGTAAAACTTCTGCTTTCAGACCTGCGGCAACCTCTGATTTTAATGTGCGTAAAGCTACCATCGGTGCAGGTAAATAAGCAACTATATCGGCAAAATTTGTAGTATAATCCCAGTGTACATCTCCTAACAACCGCCGATAATTAGCATCACCTTTAACAACTATTAAATTCGATTTTCCTAGTTCATCTTTCAGTGATTGGGGAATTTGCCAAAATGGTAAAGGTGAAGTCCAAAAATAATTTTCTGTTAAAATCAATTTTCCTGAATCCAGATTTTTACTTAATCTTTGCACAAATGATTTAACATCAGGATGACTACCTGCTGCTAAAAAATCTTTAGTATAAATCACATCTTTAATCATTGCATCTGACACAAAAGTGGGATGTGGTTTCAAATGTAAATAAACCTGATTTGCAAAACCACTACCCAAGAGAAAATCAACTAAACATAAATCACAAATTAACTCAAAACCTGCATTATCAATGACAAAATCAATGCGGTTATTTTCCGAATTAGTTAATAGCTTAGTAACTGCAAATGAATCATCTATCAAAATATTATTTAATTGAGTTTGAATATCAAAATTGCTTCTGTTATATTCAAAAGCAGACCATAAACTCAAATCAACTCTATTTCCCCATAATGCGAAATACAATAAAGCAATGAGAGAAGATTTACTAGGTTTACCTGCTTTTTTTGATTCATTTAACCATTGTTGTACTTGAGTACATAAAGAAATAATAGCATCAATAGCAGCTTCTAAACCTTGTTCTTTTTGTAGTAAAAATGGATCAACACCTGGACATTCTCCGTGTTGAAAGTAATTAGTAATATTGAGAATAAGACGATAAAAATAAGTTTCTGCAAAAAACCAAGGTACATCTACCCAACGTTGATTTTTATAAGGTTCTAGATATTTCTCCCAGTCGTGAAAATCTGCACCTGTGTCATTTTTTAAAGGTTGTAAATATCCGTTGGGAAGTTCTGCTGCTAATTTTTCCAAGTTTTGATTTATCTCAGTGGGAAATTTATTTTCTTTAATGACACGACGGGCAATATTTGGCATTCTTTGAGTTACGGTAAACTCAGTAAAAGAACCAATTTTAGAACCTACAAGGGGTGATGGTAAGGGTAAATTGGGAAGTTGAAAATTATTCATTATAAATATATATTTTTCACTTTGTAGTCATTCTCAGAGGTTGTTTGAAAAGTCATGATTGATGTATCAAATATTTTTTACCCCTCCCTAACCCTCCCCTTGTTAAGCGGAGGGAACTGTATGTTAGTGTTTCCCTTGATCAGGGGAGATTAAGGGGGGGTAAAAATGTGATTAAAATCACGGAATACCACTTTTAAAACATCCTCTCAACCTAATTTATCAGAAATACTAGATTTTGTATAGATTAATTATTTATTCATCAACACTTTTCTGAAAATCAACCTGTTCATATAAATTCTGAAAATCAATTTGAAAATCTAGATTTTGCAGTGTTAAAGTATCTGATTCAGATTCCAATTCTGTAAATATCCATTTCCCATCATCTGTTTTTACATAGTGCATGACATGATATTGATATTGATTGATTAAAATATATTCTTTAAATTCAGGAATTGAGCGATAATAAAGAAACTTATCACTCTGATCATAATTGCTAGTTGATTTAGATAAAACTTCAGCAATTAATAAAGGATTCATCACAGTAGTTGTATTTGCATTTTGATAAATAGGTTCACCTTTAATTAGCATCACATCAGGGTATGTATATTGACGATAACGGGGTATCCACAACCTGACATCACCAATATAAACATCATAATTTTGATTTTTTAATCCGTATTTTAAAGCAGCAGCAAAATTCAGGGCAATTTTATTATGATTTGTTGTTCCTCCTGCCATTGGTATAATCTCTCCATCACGGTATTCGTTTTTATATTCTGCTTTCTCTTCCAGTTCTAGATATTCTTCTGGTGTATAGGTTCGGGTTTGTGTTTGCATAAAATATAATATTGTTAACTATCATTCAAGTATAACAAGATTATCCAAATATTTCCAATATATACCATATTTCAAGTAGATTTATTTGCAAATTTTTATCAAAAATAGTTAAATTAGTTAAATATTTTAACTTCATGTTCGGAAAGATCGATATTAAATGTAAAATTAATCCAATGCCAGAAACTGTAAAAAGCTGACACAGAACCCCAGATACCTGAATACTTACATTTCAAAAAAATTAACCATCCATGAATCTCTCAGAAATTCCCCTCATTGAACAACACGCCCATAACATATTAAAATCAGAAGTAGCTGCAAATTATCCCTTTGCAGCCGCTTTTACAGAAGGATATGATCCAGAAATCATTAATTATCATGCCAAACATACCTTATTTTATCGTCGGAGTTTGCGAGAAATTGCCACATTATTAAAATGTGAACCTGAAGAAACAGCAATTTTGGCACAAAGGCAAAATTTAGGATTAGAAAATTTAACCAGAATATATTTTGAAGCTGCTAACTTAGAAGCAATATATTTAGATGATGGTTTAACACCAGAAAATATCTTACCAATTTCCTGGCATCAAAAATTTACCAAAGTCAAAAGAATTTTACGCTTAGAATTATTAGCTGAAAAACTACTTTCACAAATTGACGAATTTCACACTTTTGTTAATGCTTTCATCAAAGAAATTGATCCCCCATCTCCTGATATTGTCGCTTTCAAAAGTATAGCTTGTTATCGTAGTGGTTTAGATATTAGACCTGTTGCACCTGCGGTAGCTGCTGTGCATTTTTACGATTTTAAAAAACTCCAGAAAAAAAATAATCTTCCTTTACGATTAAATGATAAACAATTAATAGATTTTATTTTACAACAAACTTTAATAATTGCTGCCAAATATAAAATACCTGTACAATTACATACTGGTTTAGGTGATCCAGATTTAGATTTAAGATTAGCAAATCCTTTAAATTTACGATATTTGATTGAATGTCCTCAATATAAAGACGCGCCTTTAGTTTTGCTTCATGCTTCCTATCCTTACATGAGAGAAGCGGGATATTTAGCTTCCATGTATCCCCAGGTTTATTTAGATTTTGGTTTAGCAGTTCCTTTTTTAAGTGTATCAGGAATGCGAAATACAATTAGGCAACTTTTGGAATTAATACCCACAACTAAATTAATGTATTCCTCTGATGCTCATTCTATTCCAGAATTGTATTATTTAGGTGCAAAATGGGGTCGTCAGTTGTTAGGTGAAGTGTTAGATGAGGCGATTAAAGATACAGATATTACTGTGAAAGAAGCGGAAGAAATAGCATTGGCAATTTTACGGGAAAATGCTTTAAATTTGTATGGCCAGAGGTTAAAAGGAGAGTAAATTATGGAAAATGTATTTATTCTGGTTATTATAAAAAAATAAGAGAGGTGTAATTATGCAATTTATTTCCGATACCGAAGCTAAACAAAAATTTGCCTCAATCCTGGATAAAGTACAACGTGAACCTGTGATCATCCGTCAGGAAAATCGTGACGTTGCTGTCGTTCTGTCCATAGAAGAATATCAACGCATCATGCGGATAAATATTCAGGAGTTTCAAAAGTTTAGAGAAAATATTGGACGCAAAGCTCAAGAGCGTGGTTTAACTGAAGACAAGTTGAATGAAATGTTAAGTAACGACTAATTTTACTATGCTTTTAGTTCTTGATATTAACTAATAATGAGGTAAAAATTATGGTAACAGTTTCAATTAAAGATGAATATATAGAAGTTTTATCTGCACTGGGAGATTTACAAGAGTCAATGGATTTAGCACTTAAACAATATACCCTTGATAAAATTGCCTTAAAAATTACCGTTTTAATATTCCATCCAGACCTTTGAAAAAGACCCTCTGTTTACAGGCAATACAGCACAATCCTAATTCCTTGTATGAAGAATAGCTTAAATATTTTATATGTTCATCACAATCAATAATATCACTACCTAGATACATGGCTCTTGCATAGAACATAATTTACTCTCATCGTGTAAAAAGTATACCTAAATCCTTACAAATCTTTTTCGCCAAAATATCATCTATTTCTTGGTGTCGAGGAACAGCTGATCTTCTGTTTTTCTCAGGATTCCACCACCAAGAATGGCGAGAACCTTCACGAATCAACTCACAACCGCACTCCTGTAAATGGCGTAATAAATCCCCGCGCTTCATAGTGCGATCGCTTCCTCAACATAATCACTACCCGCAGCTTCTATAGCATCTTCACGGTTAAACTCTAATGCCTCTAAAAGTGTAATTCGTAAACTTTCTAATAATTCCTCTCGCGTTGCTTCCTGACAATTTACACCAGGTATTTCTTCAATCCAACCCAACCACCAATCACCGGATTGTTTAATTACTGCTGTATACAAAATCTTTCCTCCTTAGCTGTAGCAGTGTTGAATATTCATCTATCATAGCAATTTATCTACCATTGCTGAAAATTAGGGCGATCTCTACACTAGAATTACTCCATTAACGGGTTAATATTACCTATCTTCTTTTCTTCTTTTTCTTCTTCCTTCGTGTTCTTCGTGTCTTCGTGGTTCATTAAATTATTATTCTTCTGATGTCAAGGAAAGATAATTAGCAAAACCTACCTCTTCAAAAACTTCTGCCGCATCTTCACCACAAAACTATTAACCTCCGGTATTCTCATCATCCCCGCAATCACAGAAAACACACCTATTCCCACCGCACCAGAAACACACAACTCAATTATTAAAATAACTAAACCCTGATTCCCCAACACCTGCTGACAACCCATCAAAGTCCCATAACTCGCAACTCCCGCAACCACACTAGCCGCAGTTAAACCGAAAATTGGTAAACTCCATTCCCGCAAAGGTAAACCATTTAATTTCCTATTTAATAACCACAACAACATTAAAATAGAACTGCAATTTACACCCACTGTAGCTAACACTAAACCAGGGGCACCAAAGGGTTTAACTAAAATAAAATCTAAAATTGCATTCAATAAAATATTAAACGTACTAATTTTAAAAGGTGTTTGTCCATCACCTAAAGCATAAAATACCCTCACCAAAACATCACGCCCTAAATAAACAAACATCCCAATTCCATAGGCAATTAATAAGGAGGCAACTAACTGGGTTGCTTCTTGTTTAAATGCTCCTCTTTGATAAACTACCTGGACAATTGGCTTAGATAAAGCTATCATTAATGCCCCTAAAGGTAGCATTGTCACCGCAGTTAATAACAGTCCTTGACGAATGCGTAATTTTAAATCTGGCCAGTTTTCTGGTTCTGCTAATTTGGCAAATATGGGTAATAAAGGCAGTAAAATAATATTAGAAATAATTCCTAATGGTGTTTGTACTAATAAATTAGCATAGTTAAAACCTGCGGCTGCGCCTTTAATGGGACTGGCAAAAAATAAATCTGTCGCTACATTTATCGGCATCATTCCCGAAGAAATTGTTGCCGGTGTCATGATTTTAATGACTTCCTGAACTGCGGGAGATTTAAAATCAAATCTTAGTTTTAATGTTCCTAAACCTAAACGCCATTGCACAATTAACTGGACTATCCATTGTAAAATCGCACCCGCTAAAGTACCAATAGCTAAAACTATTCCCCCAATAAATGCAAATTCTGGCTGAATAATTTCCTTGCCATATTGTAAAGCTAAAATACCAATACCAATAACAACAGTAACGCTAGATAATAAAGGACTAATTGATAATAACCAATATTGATTTGCTGCGTTAAGAGTACCGAACCCAATGCCAATTAAACCGGAAAATAACGCCATTGGGGACATTATTTGTAATTGACGAATGGCAATTTCTCTGGTTTTAGCATCTAAACCATAACCAACTATATCAATTATTGGTTCTGCTAAAAAAATCTGAGCAATTGTGACTATTAATAATAACCCACCTACTAAGGTTGTTACTGTTTCTACTAAAGGCGCTGCTTCTTCTTTTTTCCGCTTGGCTAAAACGCTGATAATGGCACTATGTAAAGGACCATTGACACCACCAAGTAATATTAATAAAAAACCGGGTATAATATAGGCGTAACTGTAAGCAGTAGCAGCAGCACCGACACCAAAAACAGCAGCGATCGCCTGTTGTCTAATTAAACCAAATACTTTACTAATTAAGGTTGCTGCGGCAACTATACCAGCAATACCAGCAAAGGAACGAGAGGGTTTTTGATCTTGTTGTTCAGTCACGAATAATACCTAGAAACTCTTACAGAGTCAATATCTGAGAATATTTAACCGACAAATTTTAACATCTATCAGGTAAATTTTGAAGAAATGATTTGTTACCCCACAAGTCTATCTTTTGTTCATTCCTCTCGACTTTTACTAAAGTCTCAGGTGTAGAGTAGCTTGTAAATTATAAAAGAAACAAAGATTAAATTGTGTCAGAATCAGGATGTCCAGGATTTGAGGATGTACAGGATGTGATTGTTAGATAGTTAAGTAAAAGGATTTAAAATTGGAATACCACAACTATCAAAATCACGAATATTGCGTGTAACTAAAGTAAGTTGGTGTATTTTAGCAGTAGCAGCAATCATCATATCTGCTTGGGTGACAGTTTTACCAGTTAATCTTTGTTGTCCTCTTATTTCACCACAGAGTTTAGCTATTTCATCAGTAATAGGTAATATTTGACAATTATTTTTGAGAAAATTATCAAACCAATTTTGAATTCTTGGGTTAGGTTTTGCGGTTAAACAATAATAAATTTCTTCAACTGTAATTACACTTATATTGATATAAGATAAATTTTGTAACCATATCAATACACCAGCATTAGGTTGAGGTCTAGCTAGTTCACTAATAATATTAGTATCACACAAAAATGTCATTTTTAGTATTAATCAAAGGGATTTGTCCGATTTTGACGAGAGGGAATTTCTAAATAATAATCTTCTTCTATACAGATTTGTTGAAGTTCTTGAAAAGCGGCTGCTAATGTCTCGAAATTACGATGATCAAAATCTTTTGGATGTTCCAAATCTAAATCTACACCCACTAAAGGAGAAGTTTGAAATAATTCAACTAAATTTTTTGCTCTATCTTTACCTGGTTGTTTTTGAATTTGTTTGTTTAAGTAATTGACTAATTCAAGTTTTTCTTCTTCAGTTAAATTGTCTATTTCTTTGAATAATTTTTCTAATGTTAAATTGTTCATAGTGATTTCTCTAATTATTGTTATTTAGATTTTAACATATTTTGATAATTAGATTTTTCGGAATTTTAATAACAGTTTGTCTCTTCTTCACTGTCACCTGTCACCTGTCACCTGTCACCTACCTACACCCTAAACTATCCCGTGTAGCCACACCAGTTACAGGGTTAACACCTTCAGCCCGTTCACACAATAATGAAACTTGATAACGATCAATCAAAGCGTCTGTAAAATCAGCACCAGTGATATCCGCATCATAAAAGCGGCTACGAGTCAAAGTTGCTTCTGTGAAAATAGCGTTTTTTAGATTAGCACCATCCAGCGTCACACGATCAACTAAAGCACCGGTTAAATTAGCATCTTGTAAATTGGCTTTTAATAACACACCTTTTGTTAACATCGCATTGGTTAAATTTGCCCCTTGAAAATTTGCCCCACGCATTTCCGCAGCTACGAAATTGACTCCTGATAAATCAGTGTGAGAAAAGTCACGATTTTCTAAAGAAGCATTGTTATAGTTGATAGTATTAATTTGGGCGATCGCCGGTTTAGGATTAATCATTATCCACAACCAAGCTAAAAGCAAAATCAACAGTAAACTTAATATTCTCAACAAATTTTTTTTCATAACTTTAATAATCGTTATTTTTAGTTATGTGTAGGGGTTTAGCATTGCTAAACCCTTACCGTCTCATTTATGTTTTACCAATCACCACTCACCAGTCACCAATCACCAATCCTTATTTCCAATCTTTCCCAATGCGAATAGTCAAATCAGCACCTAAATCACCCTGAGCAGAAACTTCAACTTGGCCTAATCCTAGAATTTCTTGCAGTTCTGCCCCTGGGGTTGAATTTCCTTTCTGGGAAATGATCTGAGTTTGCCGCAAAGTATCAGGCCAATCGGGAATTGTGTAAATATTAGTAAAACCTTTGGATTTGAGATAGCTAATAACTTGTTCCGTTAATTGAGGTTGATTGGAAGCATTTTGAACAGCAATTTTGAGGCGAGAAACTGGACGAGAATCTGATCTTAAACCAGGTATATCCACCCCAACATAATCATTCAATAAGCTTTGTTGTCCAGTCAAATTCAACCAGTAACTATCTGGGTCTTTACTAAACTTACTAAACGTACCAGGTAGCATGGCCATTTGGAAATTATCCCGTTCTACATTCACAGAAAAATTAGCCAAAGCCATCATTTCTTCCATTTTCAGGTTAGTGTCAAAATACTTCCGCATAATGCGAGTAATTTGGGGCAACCTGGGTAAAACGGTGGGACTATTTAAACGCTGAACTAAAGCAGTTATTAGTGCTTGTTGTCGTTGCACCCTGGGCAGATCCCCGATATTTGCTTCCCGAAAACGAGCAAAAAGTTCTGCTTGTTCACCGTTAAGAGTTTGCCAACCGTTAACCAAATTTATCGACAAACCACCAGCATTGTCTTGATAATTCATACCTTGGGGTACAAACACATCTACCCCACCCAATTGATCAACTAATTGCCGCAAACCGCTAGTAGAAATGCGAATATAGCGATCAATGGGAGCATTGCTTAAAGTCCGACTGACTACCCGTGCAGCTAATACTGGACCACCTTTAGCATTTGCTTCCGAAACCTTGGTTAATCCATCATTTGGAAGGGCGATCATTGTCCCTCTGGGAATGGAAAGCACACGAATAGATTTATCACTAGGATTTAACCGAATTAATAACATCGTATCGCTGCTACCAGCAAAACTTTCTGGAGAACCGTCAACAGTACCCTTCACTGGTTCAATGCCCATGACTAAAATATTCATGGGTTTTGATAGTTGGTACTGAGAAAGTTTATTCCATAAATCCCCAGGTACTTTTACCTGATCTTTACTGGTAGTAGATCCAAAATCATCATCTTTGGCTTGCTCTAAATTACTCCAGAGGGGAGTCCATAACGCCAAAGTTGACACCAATAAACCTGATAAAATAATACCAATAACAAAAGTTAATATCCACAATAGCCAGCGGGGCATTGTTAACCCTAAGCGATCGTAGAGTTCATTAGGGATAGCACCTACTGACTCAACGACTTGACGTGGATTATTTATTGACTGTGTTACTGGCTGTTTTCTTTGAAACTCTGTCCCTGATCCTGGTACTGGGGTAGGTATGACCTGATTTTCTACCCTTTGAAATTGTTGCGGTTGTGCCTCTTGATCTAAAGCTGTTGTTTGTTGAGGTATAACTTGATTTTTAGACCATTGAACTTGTTTTATCACAATTGTCTCCCCACTCAACCACTCCCTAAAGATATGTTAATGCAAGCTACAAATTCTTGTTGCTAGAGTTAGAGCTATCTATGCAGATTTTAGATTTTAGATTGTTGATTTTTAGATTTTGTTCTTGTCATCACCCTCGCATTTTCCACTAAGTTATAAATCCAAAATTCCCCAACACTCAGACTGATCAGTGAAGATTATCCCAAATTGAATGAATGTACACTTAATATGGTTAAGCAGTAAGTGTATATCACAACATGAGTCATTCATTGATCCCTGTTATTTTGGCAGGTGGTAAAGGTGAGCGTTTTTGGCCTCTTAGTCGCCGGGACAGACCTAAGCAATTTTTAAGTCTCGATGGCAGTTCTCGAAGCTTACTACAAGCCACTGCTGATCGACTGCTAACACTCGCAGGTGGTTGGGATCACCTGTGGGTGATTACTTCTAGCCAAATAGCTCAAGGAGTACGACAACAACTACCCGATCTGCCAGATCAAAATTTGCTGATTGAATCAGAGGGTAGGGATACAGCCGCTGCCGTTGCCTGGACAAGTTTGGAAATTAACAAGCGTTACGGAGAAAACGCTGTTATTGGCTTTTTTCCCGCTGATCACTGGATTGCTGATCAAAAGGTATTTGCAAATACCTTGAGTGCTGCTACCCAGTTAGCGACTAGCACAGCAGCGATTGTCACTTTGGGGATCAAGCCTACTTTCCCGTCCACGGGTTACGGCTACATTGAACAAGGTGAAAAGATTGGTAGCTTTAATGAGTTGCCAGCTTATCACGTTCACCGCTTTACTGAAAAGCCCAACCGGGAAACGGCTGAGAATTTTTTAGCAACGGGTCGGTTTAGCTGGAATAGTGGAATGTTCGTTTTTCGGGCTGGGGTGGTTCTCAAAGAACTGCATACCCATGCCCCAGAAATTATCGAACCCTTAGAACAACAAGGACCTGATGTTTACCCTCAGTTGCCTAAGAAAAGTATAGATTATGCGCTGATGGAAAAGACAAGTCTAGCATACGTTTTACCAGTGGAGTTTGGTTGGGATGATTTAGGTGATTGGAATGCCATCGAACGCCTACTGAAAAAAGAGGATAATCCTAATGTGGAATTAGCTACCCATGTAGGGCTAGACACTCAAGGGGCTATTGTTTATGCTTCTAATCCAGATGATGTGGTAGTGACGATTGGGTTAGAGGATGTGGTGATTGTGCGCGATCGCAATGTTACCCTAATAGTAAACAAGGAACGCACTCAAGAAATTAAACAGATCCTCAAAACCCTGCAAAGTGATCCCCGGTTTACTGACTTGCTGTAAAAGTTAAAACTGTTGGTAGATACCCACAATCATTGTTTTTAATTATAACTGGTGATTGGGGATTGGGGACTCTTGACTGGTGACTGGGGACAAAAATTTTAGATTTTAGATTTTAGATTTTAGATTGGAGTTCGTGAAATACAATCCAAAATCCAAAATCCAAAATCCAAAATTGTACCACCAATTACCAATCACCAATCACCAATTACCAATCACCAAAATGTTCTTAACCCAAACTGTGCCTCGACAACGGGAAATTATTGAAGTAGTCCTTCGCAATGGTTGGGACTATATGCGAAGGTTGTTGACTGGTGGTAAAACCGATGAACCTCAACTACCTACACCTGCGGTATTAAAAAATGTTTTGGTGGATTTGGGTCCGGTTTATGTCAAACTCGGTCAGCTTCTTTCTACCCGTCCAGATTTATTAAGTGCTGCTTATATTGAAGAACTATCAACCCTGCAAGATGAAGTACCCGCAGTTCCTTGGGGTGAAGTTGAAGTTGTGATCCGCAAACAGTTAAAACGCCCACTGGAAGAAACTTTCCAAACTATTAATCATATACCAGTAGCAGCGGGATCAATTGCCCAAACTCATCGCGCTACTCTCAAAGATGGAAGGGAAGTTGCTTTGAAGGTTCAAAGACCAGGAATTGATGTCACCATTGCCCAAGATATATCCTTAATTCAAGGTATTGCGGATTTGGTGGCGAGAACTGATTTTGGACAAATTTATGACATCAAATCTATTGCGGAAGAATTTACTAAAGCTTTAGAAGCTGAATTAGATTTTACAAGAGAAGCCGGTTATACAGACCAACTGCGGCGTAATTTATCCCAAGGTCGTTGGTATGATCCAACGCAAATTGTAGTTGCAGAAATTTATTGGCATTTGACTACAGAAAAATTATTAGTGATGGAATGGTTGGATGGTGTTCCGCTTTTAACAGCAGATTTAAATCCCGAAAATGCTCAAGATTCTATTGTTAAAAGAAAAGGAATCACTACTTTATTATTTAGAATCTTTTTTCAACAATTATATATTGATGGCTTTTTTCATGCTGATCCCCATCCTGGCAATTTATTTTATCTGACGGATGGGCGTGTTGCTCTTTTAGATTGTGGCATGGTGGGTAGACTTGATCCCCGCACTCAACAAATTCTTACAGAAATGTTATTAGCAATTGTTGATTTGGATGCTCAAAGGTGCGCTCAGTTAACTTTGCAACTTTCTGATTCTGCTCAACCTGTGATTTTATCTCGCTTAGAAAATGATTATGATCGAATGTTACGAAAGTATTATAATGTCAGTTTAACTGAGATCAATTTCAGTCAAATAATCTATGAAATTTTACAGGTTGCTCGTAATAATAAAATTCGCTTACCCAGTAATATGGGTTTATATGCCAAAACTTTAGCAAATTTAGAAGGGGTAGCACGTACCTTTAACCCAGAAGTTAATTTATTTGATGAAATTCAACCATTAATTACTGACTTGTTTCGTCGTCAGTTATTAGGAGATAGTCCGGTTCGTTCCCTTTTACGGACTGCTTTAGATATTAAAAGTCTCTCTTTACAATCTCCCCGGCAAATTGAACTATTATTAGACAGAGTAACATCAGAAACTCTACAATGGAATTTATCATTAAGAGGATTAGACGGTGTGCGCCGTACAATGGATGATGCAGCCAACCGTCTTTCTTTTAGTATTTTAGTAGGTTCTCTGATCATGGGAGCAGCTATTATTTCTAGTAAAGCTCAAACTTCTCAATTATCTTTTCTGAGCAGCTTGTTATTTGCTGCTGCTAGTTTATTAGGTTTATGGTTAATTATTAGTATTTTACGTTCAGGCCGTTTAAAGTAATTTATCTAAAGTGAGCGACATCGGACTGAAAATTGTGAATTTTTTAGGACTTACGCAAAAACTCTCCGACACTCCTATTCCTCAGTCCAGTCAGACTCCAAATTGAATAGACTCAAGTGTACTTCATTAGACTGGGAAACGCTATATTAGTAGTATGCAGCAACCAAAAAGCCGAAAGAATACAATATATAAAATACAAGGAAATAATTTTTTATGTCAATAATTATAGCAGAAAACCTTTGTAAATCCTATCCAGTCGCCATTAAAGAGTCTGGAATTATTGGGACAATTAACCACTTTTTTCGCCGTAAATATCGTAATATTAACGCGGTTCAAGATGTTACCTTTACCATCGAACCAGGGGAAGTAGTCGGTTTTTTAGGACCTAATGGCGCAGGTAAAACCACAACTTTAAAAATGCTCACCGGTTTAATTCATCCTTCTAGTGGAAAAGTCAAAGTTGCGGGTTTAACTCCCTTTCATCGTCAAGAAGCATTCCTACAAAAAATCACCTTGGTAATGGGACAAAAACAGCAATTATTGTGGGACTTACCAGCAATAGATTCCTTAAAAATTAACGCCGCAGTTTACAACATTTCTGATAAAGAATTTCATCGACGAGTTGGTGAATTAACAGAAATGTTATCACTAGGAGGTAAACTAAATCAACCCGTCAGAAAACTTTCATTAGGTGAAAGAATGAAAGCAGAACTATTAGCCGCACTTTTACATCGTCCCCAAGTTTTATTTTTAGACGAACCAACTTTAGGACT
The DNA here is from genome assembly GCF_015207205.1 of Sphaerospermopsis sp. LEGE 08334. Taxonomy (NCBI): domain Bacteria; kingdom Bacillati; phylum Cyanobacteriota; class Cyanophyceae; order Nostocales; family Aphanizomenonaceae; genus Sphaerospermopsis; species Sphaerospermopsis sp. LEGE 08334. The sequence goes on from NZ_JADEXH010000001.1 coordinate 175,425, forward strand.
AGATGTAAATGCTCAAGTAGGAGTGCGTGACTTTTTACGAGAATACAATCAACTTTATCAAGCAACAGTATTATTAACAAGCCATTACATGGCAGATATTACCGCTTTGTGTCAACGAGTGCTATTAATTCACCAAGGAAAATTAATGTATGATGGTAGCTTAGATAGACTCTTAGAAAAATTCGCACCCTATCGAGAAATTGATGTAGAATTATCCCAGCCTTTACCAGCAGAAAAATTAACTCCTTATGGTGATATTCAACTTTTAGAAGGGAGAAAAGTTAAATTTATAGTTGAAAGAGAAGCACTGACTCGCACCGTTTCACAAATTTTAGCTGATTTAGAAATCATTGATTTAACAGTCACAGAACCACCAGTAGAAGAAGTCATTGGTAGAGTTTTTCAAGCAGGTGTTGTTTAATAGCTGACAGGTGCTACGCCACGGTGACAGGTGACAGTTTAATAGGGAATAGTTAATAATAAAATTTGAGTAAAATATCTATGAAAAAACCTTTAAAAAAAATCCAAACCTTGCTCACTGTATATTATGCCTATATGGTAGAATATCGCTCAGAACTCATATTATGGATATTATCTGGTTCTTTACCAATTATTCTCATGGGAGTCTGGATAAAAGCCGCCGCAGGAGGAAATTTTAGTTTAAATTCATTAGATTTTGCCCGTTATTTCTTTGCAGTATTTCTAGCTAAACAACTTACAGTAGTTTGGGTGATTTTTGAATTTGAAAAAGAAGTAGTAGAAGGTAAACTTTCACCTCGCTTATTACAACCCATAGATCCAGTATTTCATCATCTCGCTGGCCATATTTCTGAAAGATTCGCTCGACTTCCTTTTGTATTTCTATTAATAGGATTCTTTTTTATCTTATATCCTCAAGCTTTTTGGATACCGACTTTACCTAACTTATTGTTATTTATCTTAGCTGCATTGCTGGCTTTTGCGTTAAGATTTTTAATTCAATATACCTTAGCAATGTTAGCATTTTGGACAGAAAGAGCTACAGCTTTAGAAAACTTTTGGTTTTTATTTTTTCTGTTTTTATCAGGCATGATTGCACCTTTAGAAGTATTTCCCGAAGCGGTGCGAAACATAGCCATGATGACACCATTTCCTTATTTAATTAATTTCCCTGCTAGTATTTTAGTAGGTTTACCTGTAGATTTAACCAGAGGATTTTTATCAATTATAGCTTGGTTTATGATATTTTTAGGTGCAAATCGCTTGTTATGGCGTGCAGGTTTAAAGCGTTATTCGGGAATGGGAGCATGAAAAATTGAAAATTGAAAATTGAAAATTGAAAGTTAAATTAATTGTAGGGTGGGCAATGCCCACCTAAGATATTAAAGACTGCTAAATACTCTGCATAAATTCCCATAATTCATCAACATTGTTTACAGTCATAATGCCTCTTTGAATATTTTTTAACTGTTCTAAATCAGCAATTTGTGATATTTTTGGCATTAGCTGTAAACCTTCTTGACCAAATTTTATTTCTAAACTTAGTTCAATAGCTGACATCATTGCTTGTCTTCCCTCTTCTCTTCCTTCTCTTCTTCCTTCTTCTCTAATCTGTTGATACCAGGGAGACTCACGTAATACTACCATATCCCACCTCATAATTTGTTGAACTAAAACGCTATCTAATACGAAGGTAGCAAAAAAAGCCATTACTGTTTCTAATTGGCTTAATTGTTCATCCGCTCGCAGCATTTGTAATGCTTGTCTAACTATTTTTTCTTCACCACCATTTTTGAGAATTGGTACAAAGGGCAGCAGTGAAGGAATGGGTTGACTTAAAGCTATTTCTACATCAACTTCCCAAAGATTTATCACCCGGTAATCTTGACGTGCTTGTAAACCAGCAAATTCTGATTCATAGCGGTGAGGAATTTCTTCCTCGCTTTCTTTGAGAATGTTAATTAATACGGGGTATACGGGAAGATTATATTTTTCCTCCGCTAATGCTGTATAAGCCCGCATTCGTTTGGGCATTTCTAACTTATATCTTAATTGTAACTCATTGAGTACCAGAAATTCACCGTACTGTGGACTGGTGGCTTTAACTAATACATCGCTTTCTCGACTTATCCATTGAAATTCTGAATTTATTATTTCTCCAGTGATAATGTCGGGAATTTGTGTCACCCATTTTACCCAGTTTTCGGGGGCGATGCTGATAAGTTTTTTGGTGCTAATATCTGCTTTTTTGACCATAATGTTTATAAGATTTATTTCACGCAGAGACGCAGAGAACGCAGAGTAAGAAAGATTATAAATTACTAGGAACAGTTTTAAATTTATCTGCTGCACCTAGTGAATAATCTTCTAGTTTAAAATCCGCAAAGGGTTTTTTCTCTAATCTATCTCTTAGTGCTTCATCTAATATTACTCCCTCATCTTGTTTTTTGACTCCAATAATAATTATACTGCGTTGATAAGCTGTAGAATCTTGATTTGCTTGACAGTCTTTACCTTGAAATTGTCCTAAGTTTAATAGTCTATAACCTTGCACACTTGATGTATTACTAAATAATTGTTTTGCCAATAATTGAATCTGCTTAGAACGTTCTAATGCTCTACTTTGTTCGGTTGTAACATTACCTTCACAGGAAGCAGTACCTACAGAAATAATCTCACTGGGATTTTCCATTATTCTCTGTATTCCTTCTGCTTCTAACCGAGTTTTTAAAGCTTCAAGGTTAATAATTTCATCGTTATGTTTAATTTGAAAAGTGCTGCCTAATTGCCATTTATATTCTACTGATAAAACTGCAATATTAAATTCTGCCACTCTCCCTTGACTATCTTTCCCTTCTTCGTAGGGAAAATAATCAACTTGTCCTTTTTTAACTGGTGCTTGTCCATAGTCAGCAGGAACAACGGTAAATTTATTATTTCTGTTTGCTACTGTCCACAATAATAATAAGGAACATATTAAGGCGGTAAATAAGGCTAATAAGGGTAATTTTTCGGGTTGTTTTTCTGGAGGTTTAACTGTATTTTTGGTTGTGGTTGTTGGTGTGACTATTTCTGTGTTTAAACCACCCACTACATTTACTGTGGCTACGTTACTTCCTGTACATATATTTTCTAATTCTGTTAATTTATCTAGGATTTCTCTGGCATTTTCAGGACGTTTATTAAGTTCATTTGCCATTAACCAATCAATAAAATTTAATAGGGATGGGGAAACATGATTTGCTAAATGTCGCCAATTTAAAATATCCAAATGAGCATCATATAATTGAGCAGGTTGACATCCTGTTAATAAAAATACAAATGTGCGTCCTAATGCAAAAAAATCTGATTGAGGTAAAGCTTGACCATTCATTTGTTCTCTGGGACTATATCCAGATGAAGAAATAGATGTCATGCTGCCATTATTAGCGAGATAGGTTTTAGTAATTTCTCTAGCTGTGCCAAAATCAATTAATACTAATTGTCCATCTGGACGAATCATTATATTAGATGGTTTAATATCTCTATGTAAATATTGTTGGTTATGTACTAATAATAAAATTTCCGCTAATTGTTTTAACCAAGCTATTGCTTGACTTTCAGAAATGGGGCGGTTTTGTTGTTGTTTTAACCATTGTTCTAAATTCGATCCTTCGATTTTTTCCATTACCATACAATGCAGGGTTAAACCTGCTCTAGTTTGATAGGTAAAATATTCTTTTGCTTGGGGAATACCAGGATGTTTTAATTGTCCTAAAACTTCTACTTCTTGTTGAAATAAAGAAACCGCTTTGCTATCGTTAGCTAATTCTTCTTTGAGGATTTTGAGAATTTTTGGTGTGTCTTGTTGGTAAGCTTCATAAACTTTACTAAACCCAGTTTTATCACTTAGTAAACGCAAAACTCGATAACGTCCTAATAATTCTAATTGAGAACCACAACTTTGACAAAAACGGTTTTCATCATTATCTGGGTGGTTAGGTTGAGGACAAACTGGGTTTATACAGAGACTCATGATAGGTGACAGTGAACAGGTGACAGTGAACAGGTGACAGTGAACAGGTGACAGATGACAGGTAAGAGTTTTTCTTAATGACTAATGACAAATTATCAATTACCCATTACCAATTTGAGATTATCTCATTTTTGCACTGCTAAAAATTCGGCTATGGTTTGATTAAATTCTTCTGGTTTAGTTAGAAATGGCCAATGATTTCCAGGTAATTTTTTAAAGGTGAGGTTTTTCAGGTTGGTTTTGTAGGGTTGAATTTGCCAATCTTGGCGGTTTACTCCTTTTTCTGGTTGAATAAAGAGGGCAGGTATATCAACAGGAGTAATAAAACCTGGTACTTCTAAGACTGCATCAAAAATACCATCACGGGCAGAAATTGTAAATTTACTACCCCAATTTCCATCGGGTTTTTGTTCTATTCCCGCTTGAAAAACCTGCTGTTGTAAAGGAGTCCAGTCTTGAAATTGACTTAGTTGTTTAATTTGTTGTTCCGCTTCTTCATAACTGGTAAAGGGTCCCATAGTTTTCAAGAATGGTAGAACTTTATACAACAAAGGAAAAGTTAATTTGAGTAAACTGGGCATTTTCCAGATGAAAATTGGATCAACTAAAGTAATACTTTTTAAGCGGTTGGGGTTTTGTCTTGCCCATATAGCAGCTAGTTTACCTGTCCAAGAATGACTAACAACATGAGCAGCAGACCATTCCAGTTTATCCATTAATGCTTCTAGGTCAGCGATCGCACTCTCAAAACTATAATCTGTCTCTGGTTTACTGCTCTCACCATGACCACGCATATCCGGGGCTACTATATGGTAATCAGCCGCTAAATATTCTCCTAAGCTAGACCAAACCCAAGCATTATCAGCCATACCATGTAATAACAGTAATGGTTTTTGGCCTTTGTTCCATTCCAAGTAAGAGATTTCAACGTCAGATTTTGACAGTGTTTTGCGTACAGGTATCATTGGGTAATTCATAATTCATAATTTGTAATTCATAATTAGGGAATAGGGAATAGGTTAACAATTGTACCCAATCACCAATCACCAATCACCGATACTAGATTGTACTTGCTAACACGAAATAATAAGGTCAACAAGTGTCAAGATCAAAAAATAGAATTTTCTGAGGATATTAAAAATACTATGCCAGAAATATACCAATCAATTGCCCAACATTACCACGAGCGTACTAAATACGACCCGGAGACATTAGCCGGGAAAAATCAGGAGTTAGACTGGGCTAAACAACCAGTACCATTTAAAGAATACAAAATTGGCGCTGATTTTGACCTTAAACCATATTTGCAAGAAGCACCAGAGGCTTTTACCCATAATCCTGATGCTAGATGGTGGCGGAGACTTTCGCAACTGTTATTTCACAGTTATGGACTGACTGCGAAAATGCCTTCTATGGGTAGTGCAGTTTATTTTCGCTCTGCTCCCAGTGCAGGAGGTTTATACCCGGCTGAAGTATATTTAGTTTCCCGTGGTACACCTTTGTTACCTGCTGGACTTTATAACTATCAATGTCGTACTCATTCTTTAAAACAATTTTGGGAAAATGATGTTTGGACAGCTTTACAAGCTGCTTGTTTTTGGCATCCTAGTTTAGAAAATACTCAACTCGCTATTATTACTACTGCGGTTTTTTATCGTTCTGCATGGCGTTATGAAGATCGAGCTTATCGTCGCATTTTTCTGGATACTGGACATCTTTTAGGTAACATTGAATTAGCAGGATCAATCACTGATTATCGTCCTCATTTAATTGGTGGTTTTGCAGATGAAGCTATCAATGATCTACTTTATATTGATCCAGAACAAGAAGGTGCAACTGTAGTGATGGCATTGGCAGATTTATTAGATATTAAACAAAATTTGCCTTTAGGAAAAACCGCCTTACCTTCATTAACAGAAACTAATTATCCTTCGATTCCTGATGGAAAACTCTTAAAATATTTTCATGTTCACACCCAAATTAAATCTGATGAAACCAGTAAAAAAAATGTAGCAGTCACCAAACCAGACAAAACTTTAGATGATAAATATAATTTTCCTTTTTGCGACAAACTTTCTACTGTCACCACACCAATTGACTGGGGTAAAAATTTTGTAGATTTAGAAAATACTATCTATAAACGTCGTTCTACTCGCTCTTATAGTGGTGAAAAATTAACTTTTGATGAACTGAAAGCTTTACTCGATTTTACCTATCAACCACAAAATTATCTGGATCAAAATTTAGATACTGCTCCTGATTATTTTGACCTGAATTTAATTGAAACATTTATTGCTGTTTCTGGTGTTAAAGGACTAGAATCTGGCTGTTATTATTATGCACCAAAAGCCCAAGAATTAAGACAAATTCGCTTTAAGAATTTTCGTCGTGAGTTGCATTTTCTTTGTTTGGGACAGGAATTAGGACGAGATGCAGCAGCGGTAATATTTCATACTGCTGATTTAAAAACAGCTATAGGACAATATGGCGATCGCGTTTACCGTTATTTACATCTCGATGCCGGTCATTTAGGACAAAGGCTTAATCTAGCAGCGATTCGCTTGAATTTAGGAGTTAGTGGTATCGGTGGTTTCTTTGATGATCAGGTAAATGATGTTTTGGGTATTCCCGCTGATGAAGCAGTTTTATATATAACTACTTTGGGAAAACCAAGGTAAGGCAATTTTGGATTTTAGATTTTGGATTTTGGATTGCAAAAAATTAGATCCCCGACTTATTAAACATAATTAAACAATTGGGGATCTGAATTTTATTAAACTTCCGGTTCAACACCTAAAGCACGTAATTGGGCAATTAAACGTTCATTTTTTAGTCGTTCTTGTTCCGCCCTTTGATATTCCTGTTCTGCTCGTTCTTCTCCACTTAATAACAAATTACCATCTAAATCCCACCAACGTAACCAAGGTAAATCTACATTTTGATATTCACTTTGCCAAATTCCTAACTCAACACCTAAAGCTGGAATAGGATAATGTCCCCGTTCATTTGCTGGTAATAATTGGTATTTATTTTCAATTAAATGATAAACTTCCACACTGGCTTTATTCACTTCATAAATACCATAAAAAGCTGGATGTATCACCTGTTCATAAATCCAAAATTTTCCTTTCCACGGTGTTTGATCCCGTTCTTCATCGCCATTCCCAGAAACAAATTCTAGAACAATTAATGGTGAAATATACTCTTGCCACAGGACATAAGAACGGCGCATTTGACCATTCAAACTAGGAGGTACATTAGGCACATAAAACCAATCTGGTGCTTCTGCACCCCGTTCTGGAGGATCGGTCATACGCCAGTAAATGCCGCTATCTTGACCTATACAATATTGTCCGTCAGGATGGATTTTCTGCAATACTGGTTTAATAGATTCTGTTAATAGAATGCTTTGAGGATGTTCCTGAAAATTTTGACCTACGGTACGCTTCGCTAACACAAATGTACCATCAGACTCTGGTAATTGAGTATGATCTGGAAGACTAATTCCAGATGTGGGAAGATTTGTGGTAGAGGTCATATACCCCCCTGCGAGCGTGGTTTTTTAGTGTAGCATTAAAACTTCCGTTTTACCATCAATTTTCACAAGCCCAAAAAATTGGAATCCTGCACTTGGTGGTTGATTTGATTTAATATCATTATCAATCAGATTAACAGCCTAATTATCTTGTCGCACTCCACCCACCACAGGTTTCACTTCATCTGAAGAAAATGGATCAGTACCACCTTTCCAGTTAAAATCACTAATACGAATACTAAAACCACCTAATTCTAAAACTGGATTGTAACGCAAGGTTATACCATAAGTGCGGCGGTTATATTCCAGAATATAATCTGTACTACTTTCTTTACCTGTATCTAGGTTAATTGATGTTTGAAAGCCTAAACGAAACGGTCCATATATTTGTTGGGAAATACCAGCACTCAAAACTTTGTTATCAACAGAACGATCAAACAAAAATGGTGATAATCCACTGTTGAAACCTTGGGAATAACTCACATTAAAGGCAGTATAATCAAAAAATGGGCGAGAAAAATGACCTACCTGCCCAACTAAACCCACAGTACCAATTAAGGTACTTTGATTATCGCCACTGGTGTAATAACTGGTTGTACCCGTCACACCCGCGATCGCTTGCAAGTAAGGTACTACAGGATTAGGTGTATATTTTAATCCTTCATTAGCAGTAGCTGGTAATGGTTTTCCCTGCCATAACAAAAAACCAGTACCAAGAGAAACACTACCTTGTAACCGACCTAAAGAAACACGGTCATTTTTCCGGTTTGGCTCTAGTAAATCAGCGCGATCTGTATTAGAATTAATATACTGTGCGCCTCCTTGATAGCTAAGATTAATCCCACTTTTTCCCAAAGGAATAATTGGAGAAGTGATCACACCACCCAGACTACTCTGCACAGTTTGAAAACCAAGAGTACCATTGTAAAGGCGATCGCGGTAGCTATATTCTAAATTCAATGTATGAGGATTTACTTCACCCCAACTCTGACGTAACCGTAAACTCCCCCGCAAATTATCTTCTACTTTATTGACATCTAGACTTGTTAATTCTCCCTTACCTTCAACCGTAGTTTTCGGACTCAAAACACTATTCAGCTTAGTTTTGACACCAAATAAATCTGCCACATTACTGCTATCTTCAAAAGCCTTTTGCACAAACAATTGAGGTGTAATAATCCAACGAGTTTGATCATTATTAATCGCTAAGAAATTGCGTTCCACATACAAACCGCCCCGTTTACCATTATCATAACCAGGAGAAACAATAAAAGGATTAATATCCTTTTCTCGACGGTCAATTTTTTGGTTATCAATGGGGATAGGTAAGACAAAATTCTGGTCAAAAACTAAACGTTGACGCTGAGTAGTTACCCGATCTACCAAAGGTGCTTCTCTCGTTACAGTCACCTTAGATGCTCGTAACTCTAATTCTGGTGGTGAAAAAGGATCATTAGTAATCCGCACATCCTCAGCTTGCCAACCACGGGGATAAAAATCAATGCGTTGGGCTTCAAAACGCAACCTTTTGACCATACCACCTGACTTGGCTACGGGAATATTTCTGGCATCCGCTTGACCTGCAAAATTCACATCAATACCACCGGGACTGCTGACACCAGTAACAGGTTGATTAGCACGAATCCGGTCACTAGGTGGACGACTAGGTACACCACCTGCGGTAATATTTGTACTTGGGGAGGGAGAAAAAGCAAAATCAGTTTGAGTTGTGGGGATGTAAATTTCGCCGCTGCCATTTTCCAGATCCCCACTATCCTGAACAAAATTATAAGTAAAGCGTTCTCCTCGTAATACCTGATTACCCCTAGTTAAAGCCACATTACCTTCACCCACAGCAATTAAATTATCCAAATTTACTTGTAGGCGATCGGCATCTACCACCGCCCCATCAAATCTAACCACCACATTACCTTCTGCGGTAACAATTCGCCTTTGCTCATCATATTCTTGGCGGTCTGCAATTACTTCTATAATTCGTTGTCTTACTTGTGGAGTATTCTCAGCAGGTTGATTTGGCGGGGGAAATTCTACAGTAGTAGAAGTTGATGGTTGGTTATTTGAATTACGTGGCTTAAACTCAATAATATTTTGTACTAGGAGAGAACTGGACGTATTTTCTCCCGTCTTTGTAGAAGCAGAAATATTAATCTTTTCCCCTGATTTGTATATATTTACAGGATTTTGATGTTGATTTTTATGTTTTACTGGGTGTTTTACTGGGGCTGAAGTTTTGATAATAACTGGTGACTCAGCCAACCATATATTGTTTGTATTGGTAACTTCACGAGAAATTTGTGGAAATGTAGCCACCAGTGTGTTGTCAGCATCTGCATTTTCCTCTTGGGAAGTAGTACCTACTGTCAAAGATTTTCCCAAAAGCCCCGCACTTCTAGAAACAGTCAGAGGGGAAAATTTTGGCGGTACAGTTTCTGGAACAGGATTTGAAGATAAGCTTTTGCTAATTACTGCATTATCTTGATTAGTTTGTGTAGGAGTTACCAGAGCATTAGCAGTCTCGATATTTCCTGAAGTCGCAAGTTGCTGCGTCCCAGTTTGCTCTTCTACCACAGAAGCAGAAGCGAGAAGATGGCTAGGTTGGATGTATTCTTGAACAAGAGGTGAGTCAGGTGGCAAAACTGGATGAAGCATATCTTGTGGAAAATCGAGCTAACAAAAAGCCAGATATGAAAAACCAAATATTCAGCCGGAAGGATGATTTACACTTAACCTTCCGACTTTTGCCTTCTGCTGACTTGCCGCAAGCCGCCAAAAGGACGACACAGTATCATTTTCCAGATTTGTGCCAGTTTTGAGGCATTGAGTGTCTTCCACCTTCCAGCAGTTGCAGTTGATAACAGATGATTTGTTGTGTTCCTATTCTAAATCCCGACGACCAGGGTTGCGAGCAGGGTCATTTGACAAAAATCCAAACACAAAAATTCCTACAAAGAAGGCAACAACAATATAAACAGCGATTTTTAAAGTCACCATCGAATTATCTCCCAGGGGTAAGACAAAAAACTTTTCAGCAATCTGCTATATAAAACCTAGACAAAACTAGACTTTACTTTCTACTTCAACGGGAGCATGGGAGCAGTTATCCCTCTGTAGACTTTCACGCTGTAGCCCAACGCGATTGTGTTCCAATTAAGTTTCTGAAAAAGACTACCACCATCATTGCTTGGTTTTCGCGTCGGCAATAGTCTCAATTCAATACTTGATATCACCGTATTATATATCAAGTAGTTAATTTTTTCCGGAAAATATATTGATTTTTGTCAATATAAGTATAGTTTTGTCTATAAAATTGTCAACTTAGGACAAGCTCTATCTTACTCACATCTGGTTCTTTTTTGGAGGGCAGTAGTTCAGGAGGCAGGAGTTCAGGTGTTTTTTAGTTTGGATTTTGGATTTTGGATTGTTTTTGTTAACTCCAATCTAAAATCTAAAATTTTTCTCCCCTGTTCCCTATTCCCTACCTCCCTACACCCTAAATTTAAGAATACTGCACCATTTCTGTAGCTGTCCGGCTTTTAATCACTTTTGCAGGTATACCAACAGCGACAGAATAGGGAGGAATATCTTTAGTGACTACTGCTCCTGCACCAATTACGCTACCCTTACCAATAGTTACACCATCTAATACAGTAACTCCATGTCCTAGCCAACAATCATCCTCAATCACAATTCCACGACGGGTAACGCCCTGTCTTTGCATTGGCAATAATGTGTCTGCGAAATTGTGATTATTTGCATATATGCCAGATTGAGATGCAATCATACATTGCTTACCAATTCTAATATTTCCAGGTCCGGCAATACAGACATTTGGTCCAATGAATGTATCTTCCTCAATGTGTATGCAAGTATTTTCCAAACAGCCTATATCTACGTTACGCTCAATTGCTACTCCATTTCCTAAATAAATTTGATTATTTGGGTGTCCTTTGGCATCTAAACGCACATTTTTAAAGATGTGTACTCCATTACCAATTTCAATAGAGGTGGTAGAGAGAAATTCTGCACCATGCTGAATATACACGCCATCACCCATAGCTGCAAAAAGACGGCGATATACTAATCTTCTCAGTTGTGGACCCAAAAAAATTGCCGGAATATCACCTAATAAGGTGGTTAATAAAAGTTCTGGTAGTCGCTGTAATTTGTCAGAATATAGTTGGTTAATCATGGCTACAAATATCTCACATAAGTTTTGTGTGACAGGAAAATATTGTCTTGTTGCTTAACAGACAATGTAATTTTTATTGCGAGTATTTAGTAATCAGTAATCAGTAATCAGTTATCAGTTATCAATACCTTCGCCAAAATCAAAAATATCTTGATTTGTAGTTTGGGTTGAGGAACGAAACCCAACAAATACGTTGAGTTTACGTTGGGTTTCCACACGGTAAACCCAATCTATGGGAAAATGGCAAAGGTATTGAGTTATGATCTGGAATTTATGAGCATTTTTAGCGAAATTTTTAGAGAATAATTAGCAATTGATTTTGGTATCAGTCTGCTCTAAAAATTACGTAAAATTAGTCTGAAAAGCAGTTTTAGCTGACTGCTGATTGCTGATTGCTGAATGCTTACTTTTTAGATTCAGGATTCAGGATACAGAATACACAGGACTTCAAGGATGATGCTGGAAATGTTTGACAAAATCTTGAATCTTTTAATTCTGAATTGTAAAATTTTTCTGAATCCTGAATTTTGACAATAAAGACAATAAATTAGTATTTTTTTATAAAAGTTTATGGTGGAGTATCTCCCACGTCTGCCATGATATTGAAGTTGACCATCGGTGCAAACAAGTAAGCACTTCCCCGATTGCTGTGACGGCTTTCTGGTAATGAATTTGTAGAGTATGATGCTCTAATCATGCTGCACACAAAGGACTTATAGGCTAGGGAAATCACGCTTTCAATAACATTAGCGATTTTGAATGACAATTGATATTCACAATAACATAATTTATTTTTAAGGAACAACTTTAAACAAAAAATCCGTTTATTCTCTATGATTTGTATCTGTAAAAATTGTGATATTGCACATTTTTATACTGCTATAAATAGTATTTTATGACTCAGATTTCATGTTTGATAGCTGGCTTTCTGTAGTCTTACTCACTGCTATTAATTGACCATCCACTAGGATTTTTCAAAGGCTGACTGCTGATATGGGACTTTTATTTGATTTTGGCGATCGCTAGGTACACCTTGATTGCTTCTTCCCCGTTCTCTTTTCCCTGTCACCTTCCCTAAATCACTTTTTTGCACCATCCACAGGACAAAACTCCACTTACAGAGTAAAATATTCCTTTCAAGTAACACCTACGGTTAAATCATGATTACAATTAAAGAAATTGTGCAGCAAGCTTTAACTACTGGCTATTTGAGTGCTACAGCACAACACCAGATCCATAAACTTCTGCAAACAAATTATGATTCGGAAGACCTAGATGCATTGATTATTTTACAACGTTCTATTGTGGCAGGTGCAGTTAACCAAGAGCCAGTTCGTAAAAAAAATTACGCTGACAGAGCTTACAAAGATAAGAATGCTTCCCCAAACATCAAACTGGCTTATCAAATAGCTGCTGAAATGGCTTTTGCGGCTGCAATAGCCTTAACTATGCCACATAATCCCCATGATCAACCTTCTGTCGGTACATAGGTACATCAATGATCACCTAATTCACTTTTTCCTGAGCAGAATATTAATAAAATATTAATAAAATATTAATAAAATATTAAATTTACAAAGCTGGGTGTACTCGCAGTTGTTCACTCTTGGGAAGAATTTGGTGGAGAAAATTTGTTTATTCTCTGTTGAATTAGACAAATTTTAGGGAGTTATGTGTAAATAAACCATAAATTACAAAAATTACAAATTTTTGTGTTAGATTACTTTACTGCTAAAAATATTAAGAAATAATTAAAAATTATCCGGTTGGTTGATGTGGTAGATAGTATTTTTGGGCTAAAGTGTTAGTAAATTTAATGATAAGTATAATTTTTGTTGCCAAAATCGGTGATTGATCATTAAAACCTAATAATAGTCAGGGTTTCACTTCTGCCGTTTGCCTGTTGCCTCTTGCCTGATGCTATACAAGTAACAATGAGAAACTGAATTTGCTGCCAATAGGAAATTCAGGAATGGAAACCTATAGGCCAAGAACGTTGTTTGGTGTAAACTTTAGCAAAGTATGAGACAATAATTCTCAATGCTTAACAAAGTCATCAGATGTTCACAAACATAGTATAAAGAATTGGCAACACCAAGTAAAAACAGTAAACAATAACCATAGCAGAATTAGAACTTTTGCCATACTATGCAGCCAATTCGCACATTTAACGTTTCTCCTTCACTACCGCAGCGACTAGAACCACTGCGAAAACTAGCATACAATCTACATTTTGATTGGAATGTTGAGAGCAAAGACTTATTTCGTCGTTTAGACCCAGATTTGTGGGAATCAAGCCATCATAACCCCGTGTTGATGCTAGGTACTATCAGCCAAGGGCGATTATTGGAAGTTGTCGAAGATGAAGGTTTCCTAGCACAAATGGATCGTGCTGCTCGACAACTAGAAGATTATTTGCAAGAGCGCACTTGGTATAACAAACAACGCGGATCAACCCAAAAGGAATGTTACGCTTATTTTTCCGCTGAGTTTGGATTAGTAGATTGTTTGCCGATCTATTCTGGCGGTTTGGGTGTTTTGGCCGGAGATCACCTCAAATCTGCCAGTGATTTGGGATTACCTCTGGTTGGTGTGGGTTTACTTTACCAACAAGGTTATTTTGCCCAATATCTTAATGCCGATGGTTGGCAACAAGAACGTTACCCCATCAACGATTTTTATAATATGCCTTTGCACTTGGAACGCAATCCCGATGGCTCCGAGTTACGAATTGAGGTAGATTATCCAGGACGCAAGGTATACGCTAGGGTATGGCGTGTGCAGGTGGGAACAGTTCCCCTGTATATGCTGGATACCAACATTGAACCTAACAAAGCTTATGATCATGACATCACCGATCAGTTGTACGGTGGTGATATTGATATGCGTATCCACCAGGAAATTATGCTGGGGATCGGTGGTGTGCAGATGTTGAAAGCCTTGGGTTATCAGGTGACTGCTTACCACATGAATGAAGGCCATGCTGCTTTCTCGGCTTTAGAACGCATTCGGATTTTGATTCAGGAAGAGGGTTTGAGTTATTCTCAAGCTAGACAAGTGGTAGCTTCCAGTAATATATTTACTACCCATACCCCTGTACCCGCTGGTATTGATTTGTTTGCTCCCGATAAAATTTTGTATTATCTGGGATATTATGCAGATATCTTTGGTTTGCCCAAAGAACAGTTTTTAGGTTTGGGACGGGAAAATACTGGTGATTTATCCGCGCCTTTTAGTATGGCGGTGTTAGCTTTGAAAATGGCGACATTTTCCAATGGTGTGGCACAGTTGCACGGTGTGGTATCTCGGCAAATGTTCCAAGGTTTATGGAAGAAAGTCCCCGTTGATGAAGTGCCAATCACTGCTATTACTAATGGTGTTCATGCTCGCAGTTGTGTGGCTAAATCAACTCAGGAGTTGTACGATCGCTATCTTGGTCCAAACTGGTCATCAGTACCACCAGATAATCAGTTATGGGAACGGATGGACGCGATCCCCGATGAGGAGTTATGGCGCAACCATGAACGCTGTCGCCTGGATATGATTTTGTATGTGCGGGATCATTTGGTTAAGCATTTACGCGATCGCGGTGCTTCAGCTTCTGATATTGCCCAAGCTCAAGAAGTCCTTGATCCCAATGTCTTAACCATTGGTTTTGCCCGTCGTTTTGCTACCTACAAACGCGCTACCTTATGGATGCGTGATTTGGAAAGAATCAAGAAGATTTTATCAGGACATAAACACCGCAAGGTACAGTTTGTCATTGCCGGTAAAGCACATCCGAAAGATATTCCCGGTAAAGAACTGATTCGGGATATTAATCACTTTATCCGCGAAAACCATCTGGAAAAACAAGTGGTGTTTGTTCCTAACTACGATATTCACATCGCCCGCTTGATGGTAGCAGGTTGTGATATCTGGTTAAATACACCACGTCGCCCCCGTGAAGCTTCTGGTACTAGCGGGATGAAAGCCGCTATGAACGGACTACCTAATTTAAGTGTACTTGATGGTTGGTGGGATGAGGCTGATTATGTGCGTACTGGTTGGGCGATCGGACATGGGGAAAATTACGAAGATCCCAACTATCAAGATGAAATAGAAGCTAATGCTCTTTATGAGTTGTTAGAGAAAGAAGTTGTACCCTTATTCTATGATCACCGTGATGGGGATGGTTTACCCCGTGCTTGGGTAGCAAAAATGAAAGATGCTATTCGGTTAAATTGTCCGTTCTTTAATACAGCGCGGATGGTGCGAGAATATGCGGTTAGGGCTTATTTTCCTGCCAGCGATCGCTATCATACCCTCACCGCTAATAATTACGCCCCAGCTAAAGAATTAGCAGCTTGGAAAGCAAAACTTGGTGAACATTGGTTTAACATCAAAATCAAAGATATTGATGTCGGAGCAGCTTCAGAAATTGAAGTTAATCAAACTGTGGCTGTAAAAGCTAAGGTTGATTTAGCAACTTTAACAAATGAAGATGTGCAGGTAGAATTATACCAGGGTGCTATTGACGCTAACGGCAATATTGTCAATGCTGTTCCTGTAGTTATGGATTACCAAGGACAAGATGACCAAGGTTTAAGTGTCTATATTGCTGATATCACTTATACCACTTCTGGTTTGCAAGGTTTGTCTTTGCGGGTTTTACCACAAAACCAATACCTTTCTAATCCTTATGAACCCAGGTTAATCGCTTGGGCGGAATAAGTTAATTTTGGATTTTAGATTTTGGATTTTGGATTATTTTTCTAAAGTCTAAAATCTAAAATCTCAAATTTTTCTCCCTATTGCCTATTTCTTTCTTACTGTTACCTGTCACCTGTCACCTGTCACCTGTCACCTGTCACCTGTCACCTAATTTTGTCTGAATCAGGATGTCCAGGATTTGAGGATTTCCAGGATGTGATTGTCAAATGTTACCACAGTAAATTAGACTAGATTCTAGTCGGTTTTAACCGACTTTAGCTATTAGACAGGGAATTTATTCCCTGGATTTCTAGATTATAGAAATTTCTTGATAATCACCCAATTTAGTTGCATTGATGACAGAACAAATTTTATCAACTTGTGTCCGAATTTTTGGCCATGAAGTTGACAGTAAAACCACAATTGCTATTTGGCGATCGCTCAAATTCTGTTGATAACGCAAATTCTGATCTGTTGTAACAAGTATTTGATATCCTTTAGATTCAGCAGCTTTTAATAAATCTCCATTTGATAAATTAGACCATCCTTCTTCATAAGCTGTCGTTACAGAATGGTCTGTTAAATATTTCCGTAATGGTACAGGAGTTCCCTGATCAAAAAGAATTTTCATCTCTAATTATATCTAAGCAGCTAATTTTTCAAGCTCATAATTAAGTACATCTTCAACTTGTGATCTTTGCACAGGTGGAAACCATTCCAAAAATTCATCTACTGTTGCACCATCACGCAAATTTTCAAATAATGCAGCAACGGGAACTCTCGTTCCTCGAAATACCCATGCACCACTTAATTTATCAGGTTGTCTTTCTATAGCATCTAAATTTTCCCATCCGTTCATTACTTATTCCTCTTTGGTAAATGGAAAAGTTACACTTAGATTAATTATAAACTAGCAATTGTCAGAGTCAGGATGTCCAAGATTTAAGGATTTTCAGGATTTGAGGATTTACAGGATGTGATGGTCAAATATTCCCTCAGTAAATTAAACTACAGCAGATTTCATTGCTATGAGGTACAAATCATAATAATAAAACTCTTGTGGGGTGGGCATCTTGCCCGCCCATAGTGTACCTCATTACACCGGAAAGTGCTGTATATTCCAGTCGGTTTTAACCGACTTTAGCTATTAGACAGGGAATTTATTCCCTGGATTTCTTGGTGATGATTTTCAGGATGTGGTATTTTGTCTGCATCAGGATTTTCGGGATTTAAGGATTTTCAGGATAAAATGATCCGAAATAGGGGAAAATACTATTGAAGCATCTTTTAAAGTCTACCCCACCCTAACTTATGGATAAACAGCGTCTACAGGCATATTATCAGCTAATTCAACAACTACTTAGTTGTGCAGATGGGGAAGAATCGGCAATATTACAAGCTAATACCGAATTACTAGATGCTGACTTTTTACAATTGCTGAAGGAAGGAGTAGCACAAATGTCCACCCAGGAAGGACAAGAAAATCGTGCTAATAAGTTGATGTTTCTAGAATCTCAACTGAGTGAATATCTAAATATATCCCTAGAGGAAAATACTCCAGAAACAGAAACCCCGGTTAATGAAGCAGATATAGAAACTTATTTACCATTTTTACAACAAGTATTAAAAACCACCGCAGAAAGTAGAGGCAACCCCCAGGAAGTTTACCCCTTACTGGCTGCAAATACAGATAAACTCAATCTCACTTTTGCTAAAGTATTACAGGTTTGGGCAACCACAACAATAGCGGAAGCAAAACCAGACACAGCAAAAGATATTTTTAGATTTAGTAATAGAATCCAAGAATTTCCTTTAGGCAACAAAGCCAATAATCTGGAAATTGCTATAACTGGCTATGAAATATGCTCTACTGTTTTTACTCGGAATAGTTCTCCAGAAAGTTGGGCTGCTGTAAAAAATAATCTAGGGAATACCTACTCTGACAGAATCAGGGGAGATAAAGCCGAGAATTTAGAAAATGCGATCGCAGCTTATAAAGAAGCTTTAGAAGTAAGAACCCGCAATGATTTTCCTGTACAATGGGCAACTACGCAAAATAATCTAGCGACTGCCTACTCTGACAGAATCAGGGGAGATAAAGCCGAGAATTTAGAAAATGCGATCGCAGCTTATAAAGAAGCTTTAGAAGTTTATACCCGCAATGATTTTCCTGTAGATTGGGCAATTACGCAAAATAATCTAGCGACTGCCTACTCTAACAGAATCAGGGGAGATAAAGCCGAGAATTTAGAAAATGCGATCGCAGCTTATAAAGAAGCTTTAGAAGTAAGAACCCGCAATGATTTTCCTGTACAATGGGCAATGACGCAAAATAATCTAGCGACTGCCTACTGGGATAGAATCAGGGGAGATAAAGCGGAGAATCTGGAATATGCGATCGCAGCTTATAAAGAAGCTTTAAAAGTGAGAACCCGCAGCGATTTTCCTTTAAATAATGCCGAAACTTTATTAAATTTGGGTATTGCCTATCAAGATTCACAACAATTAAATTTAGCTTACGATACTTTTACTGAAGCTATTATCACGGTTGAAAATATACGCGGTGAAATTATTTCTGAAAATATACGCGGTGAAATTATTTCTGGGGAAGAAAGTAAACGCAAACAAGCTGAGGAATGGAATAAGTTATATAGAAGGATGGTAGAAGTTTGTTTAGGTTTGGGTAGAGAAACAGAAGCCATCACCTATATTGAACGCAGTAAAACCCGTAATTTAGTGGAATTAATTTCCGGGGATATTGCTTTTACACCTATTCAATATGCAGAAATTCAAAATCTCTTAGATGACAAAACCGCAATTATTCAATTTTACATTTTTAATGATTGTTTCCGCGCTTTCATCATCACCCACAACAACGAGAAACCAATAATTTTGCAATCTACAGAAGAGAATTTAACTCAACTGGTAGATGTAATTAAAGAATACCTTATTCTTTATTCTGAAGACAGAAATAAATGGCGCAATCAGTTAAATAATCAACTAACTAAACTGGCAGAAATTCTGCAAATTAATCAAATTATTGCCCAAGTACCAACCCATATTCAAAAAATCATTATCATTCCCCATCGTTATTTACACCTCTTACCTTTCCATGCCATTCCTTTATCAGCAGGAGAATATTTAATTGATAAATATCCTGCTGGTGTCAGTTATGCACCGAGTTGTCAAATTTTAAAACTTACTCAAAAACCTCTCTCTAACTCTCTTCTACAAGGAGAGAGAACAAGATTAAATAATTTGTTTGCTATTCAAAACCCCACCAACAATTTAAAATTTACCGACATCGAAGTAGAAACCATCGCTAATAATTTCAATCCTCATAAAATCCTCAAACATGAAGAAGCAAGTAAAGACGCTTTCAAGAAACACTTACCATTATTAACAAATTCCCAATGGTTACATTTTTCTTGTCATGGTCATTTCGATTTAACATCACCATTAAAATCAGCTTTACAACTTGCCAAGTCAGAGGTTAGATATGAGTTAACAGAAACATCCTCATCTCGTTATGTGCGAGTAGATGCAGAAACAGATATTGATTCAGAAGAACGTTTAACTTTAAAAGAAATCCTAGAATTAAAACTTTCCCAATGTTATCTTGTCTGTCTTTCTGCTTGTGAAACTGGGGTAATTGATTTTAGTAGTAACAGCGATGAATATATAGGTTTATCCAGTGGTTTTATTCAAGCTGGTGCTGTAAACGTTGTCAGCAGTTTATGGTCTGTGCGTGATTTTCACACCTCATTATTAATGATTAAACTATATGAAAACATCACCCAAAATCCCCATGATATCACCCTAGCATTAAACAACGCCCAGCAATGGTTACGCCAAGCCACCCAAACACAAATCATTGATTGGTTGAATAATAAAACTGATATGCACCAGGAACAAAAACAGCAGATTATTGATGTATTATCCCAGCAATATAAACCAGAACATAAACCATTTAATAAACCGGAATTTTGGGCTGGTTTTTGTGCCTTTTCTCCTGTAAAATCTCCTCTGTAGGTTGGGTTGACGTGAGGAAACTCAACATTGATAATATTTTGTCGGGTTGCGCTTTCTTTATACCCAACCTACAACCAAAATCACATATAATATCAAACAACAACCAATTCAAAACAACAAAATTAAAACAACCAATTTAAAATTATGGAAGCAAATCAAATCATTCAAGCATTTACCGAAGTCGTGAGAAACCAAGATTATTTTTTTTGCGATGCTGCTGTAGCTGCTATCCCCCAATTACAAAAAACCATTGCAGAAATAGAAACTCAACCCCCGGAAATAGTCGCAGAAGCTATCCGTCAATGGTATCTTGACTATGAAGATGTCCGAGATGCAGTTTTATTAGCAGAAGAAAGGGAAATTGAAAAAGTCGGTAAAACCAAACCAGAAAATCAAGAAAACACAGTAGAAAATCGTTACCAAGTTTTACAAGATGAACTAAAAACACTCAAAGAGAAAAAGACATCACCTAAAAAATCATAAGATGATGTTTTCTAATTATTAGATGAGACAAATAAAACCGAGAAACCTAACCCCCCTACCCCCCTTCCCTGCAAGGGAATGGGGGAAATTAAAGCCTCTCTCCTCGTAGGAGAGAGGTTTGGAGAGAGGTTTTTAGATATAATTTCTGAATAAATATCCTCTAACTTAATCTTTATTAAATTATGAAAATATATGCACCGAATATTCACCTCTTCGCTTTTCAACTTTACAAAGGCTCAAATATTGATCCTGATACCATCAGCAATGATGTAAACTTTATATGGGAACGTGGAAACGCTATTGTTCAAGAAGTTTTACAGCAAGATTTACAACTGAGTAAACGCATTGATGTTAAAAAACAACCGGAATTTACTAAAGTAGATATTCTTAAAGATACAGAAGTTATTGATGAGAATTATGCTTTAGATGTATCCGGTAATATTACCATAAATCACCAGCAAAATATTTTAGTTACTGGTTTGGCTTATCCTTGTCGTATTTCTGATAGTTACGGTTTATGGTTAAATTTACGTCGTCCTGAAAAAGAAAATAATCAACCTACTGAAGATGTAGAAACTGATTTTCTCCAATATTTAAACCCTAAAAATTGCTTACTTTTACCAGAACATCCTTTGCTTTTAGGTCAAACTCTATTAATTACAGCTTGGATCAATAATGCTAAAATTCAAGTTGACTATAAAAATATAGCGGATGAATGTTTACAAAAACTTTTTCCAAATCAAACCCAAAATCCAGTTCCGCTTTTTTATCGTCAAGGTGAATTATTTGGTAGTCCCATTTTTGAATATGGTTTACCAAATCAATCTAGTAAATATCAGCAAGTTTTAATTTGGTTATTCACAAAACAAGAAACAGGCAATAAATTTCATCAGTGTTATTCAGAATTGTTAGATTTATTCTTCTATCACCATAAAGTCATTAAATCTTATAAAGATAGTCGGATTATATATCAAAAATTAGACGAAAATTACCGCAAAATAGACTCTGAAGTTGATAATATTCCCGAACCAGAAAATACTCAAAGACTGACGAGAAAGTATTTAAAGTTATTACAAAAGCAGTTAAAAGCATTTCCTAAATTATCATTGGAGTATACCCGCTTATTATTAAACTTGGAAGATAAACAAAATACTATTGCTATCAATGCAGATAATTACAGCAATAAATTAGACCAAATAAAACAGACCTTAAACGGTGAAAATCTTGAATTTTTAGAAAATTTCCTAAATAGGAATTGTGTCACCTTTAAACGGCAAATTCAAGGGGATTTAGGCTATTTTCAGCATGGTTCACAGTTATTAGATCAAGCTATTAACTCCATTCGTGGTATAGTAGAAATCGAACAAACAAAAAGAGATAGATCCTTAGAAACCACGGTACAAATATTAGGAATCGGTTTTGGTGGTGGTGCAATAGTTTCCGGTGTGGTAGTTCAACACATTGATAAAATTAACCGTCCTGTCGCTTTTATTTCTCCCAACAGTCCACCCCATCCATTTTATGCTTCTTTGTTTTTAAGCATTACTGCCACATTAATATTTATTGCCTTTGGTTGGTTGATTACTAAAAGGAAATAACATAATCTTTTGAAGATATTTCTTGACTTGTGGAATACTGACCACTTTTCTCCCTAGATAAACAATAGCTAATTCTAATTCTTCCTCCTGACTCCTGACTCCTGACTCCTAACTACAAATTCTCTCAGGTACAACAATATAACCTGTACTTTCATCTCCTAAAACTAGGTTTTTTTCTGTTCCCCAAAACCACCAATAAGCACCAACATAAGCACAAATTAAACTATCTAATTTATCTTCTGTTTCTTTGAGTTGTCTTCCTGTGTTGGGTATTTGTTCAGGAAATAAACCGCAGATGAACGCAGATGAACACAGATGTGGTGAAATGGAAGGTAGGATTTCTTGGATGTAATTTTGTAGTTTAATTAATTCTAACCGCCGTTCTTGGATTTTTCCTTTTTTATATTTCAAGATTTTTTCTAATCCAAATAAATTAACTATTGCTGGATGGGGAAATACTTCTATTTGATATCTTCCGGGTTTTTGGGGTTCAATTTTAGGTGCATGAACAAATCCCTGTGATTCTAATTCTAACCCAAAGTTAATTGTGCGTTCTGCAAAAGCTAGGTTTTGATTTGCTGGGTAGCATCCCGCATGATATTTACCAAAGTATTTATGACTGAGTTTATCCGGTAAGCGACTACCTGTAGAATTTGGTATTAATGTGGGTGCATCTACAGCAATTATACCCGGTTCTTCTGGTTTTATAATCTGATCAATCCAAGTCAATATGTCTGCAATGGATTCTTGGCGATCTAAATTCAAAAGTTGCAGTTTTCCATCTATTAATTCTAAACAACATAGTCCACTTGGTTGAGATTTCCAGCCTAAATCAATACCGATAAATTTCATAATTGGTTGATTGTTGATTGGTTTATTTGTATTTCCTCCTGACTCCTGACTCCTGACTCCTGAAAACTTTCACTTTCTTCTAATTTTTATCAATAACTCATCTTTAATGCGGTTTAAAATTGATGTTTCATCTAAGCTGGATAAAATTTTACTAACTACTGCTTTTGGTCCTTCCGGTCCCCAGGTTGCGCCATTGGCTAAATACGCTTTGGTGACTTGGCCAATACCATAGGATGATACCCCCGCTACTCCTGCTTGTGTTACAGCTACGGATAAATAAGGTCCTATGGCGACTCCAGCAGTAGCTGATGCAGAGATACCCAGTAAGGTTTTTAAACCACTTAAACCTAAATTTGCTAGTAGTTCACTAGCACCTATTCCGCCCATACTCAGGGCGATTTTTTGTAGTAGTTGTACTGCTCCCTTTTCTGTCATTTGGATACCGTAGAGTTTAGATAAACCTAAAATCAAAGAAATATCAATAACGATACTGCTAAGGATATCAACTACAGTCACAGGATTAAGGGCGATCGCCAATGCTTTAGTCATCACTGCTTTCCAAATTAAATCATTAGCGTTCTTTTCCCGAATCTCTAATTTTCGCTGGACAACTTGCTCATTCACTGTGTCAGCATAAAGCATGGTGTTGAGCGCCACTAACGCTTTACCTTCTCGTTGCAAAATCTCTAAAATCTTGAGTTTTAGTTGATCTACTTGTGCTTGACCAGAGCGTAATTGTATACCTCTAGTACCATCAGCACGAACTACGGCAGTTTTAACTAAAGGTGAAGCCGCAGACATGACTATTTCATCAGGTGATAGCAACTCTCTGACTCTATCATCGCGGATTTTCTCGTAAATAGCGATCCTGTCTGTTTCTGGATATTGATCTACTTTGTTAAACACCAAAATCATCGGTTTACCTACTTCTCGCAACTGAGAAAGCGCCATCTGTTCAATTTTGGTCATATCACCAGAAATCACAAACAGAATTAAATCGGCTTGTTTTGCTACCTGTTGGGCTAACGCAGCGCGGGTTTCTCCATCTACTTCATCTAAACCCGGAGTGTCAACTAATTCTACCTGAGATTGTCCAGTTGAGGGAAAGGTGGCTTTTAATGTACCAATAGCTTCTTGACTAATACTCCAATTTACCTTTTGTTCTGTACGGGTAACTCCGTGTAAAGGTCCTGTTTCAAATACCTGCTGGCCTACTAAAGCATTAAGTAGAGAAGATTTACCCCTTCCTACCATGCCAAAAGCTGCTATTTGCACTACCATACTTTCTAGTTTGCCCAGCATGGTTTCTAAGTCGGAAATTTCCGCTTCTAACCCGGATTTTTCTTGGGTGGTAAGATCAAGATTGTTGACTAAATTTCTCAGTGCTGTTTTTGCTTGTGTATAGTTAAGTTCTGCTTGAATATCTTTAAAGGTGAAAATGGCGCTATCTAGTTCTTCTTCCCAGTTGGGTGTATTACTGTTTTCAGGTTGAGGTAATGTCGATGTCATGGGATTTTAGATTTTAGATTTTGGATTTTGGGCAAGGATTCAGAATACAGAATTCAGAATGAATTAGAGTTTTCGAGTCATTGGTTTGAACAATAGCAGTTTTCAGTTCAGCCTAAGTGAGAGTAGTTGCGGGAGGCAGCATTTTTTGAATGAATAATGAATATAGAATATATTTATTTTTAATTTGTGTAATTGCTCTTAAAATAATCGCACTATAATTAGCACGACTACTTAATTTCTCAAATAGTTATTATCATAACATAGATCATGAAAGAATTAGAACAACTCAAAAATTTATATCCCCAAGACTTAGAACTGAGAAAAAACTGGTATTCTCCTGTAGCAGCAGCTTATAACAAGGTAAGACCACGTTATCCCAAAGAAATAATTAACCGAGCTATAAAAATAGCTAAACTTACCCCTAAAAGTAAAATTTTGGAACTAGGATGTGGTCCTGGAAATGCAACTGTATCTTTTGCGAAATTAGGATTTTCAATGGTTTGTTTAGATCCCAGTCAAGCAGCTTGTCAGTTTGCTAGAAAAAACTGTGCAGCATATCCCAATGTAGAAATTCAACAAACGACATTTGAAGAATGGAAATTAACACCAGGAAAATTTCATGCTGTTTTAGCAGCGACTTCTTTTCATTGGATGAACCCAGAAACAGCTTATGAAAAAGCCGCTGCTGCTTTAAGAGATGATGGGGCTTTAATTTTGTTGTGGAACATGACACCCCAACCTGATTATGAAGTATACCAAAATTTGCATGAAATTTATAAAATTTATGCTCCATACTCAGCCAGATATGAAGATGTAACAGATCAAGAAAAAATAGTTAAATCCTTTGGAGAAAAAGCCATTGATTCAGGAAAATTCACAAACTTAGTTTCTGGTCATATAATCTGTGAAGTAACTTATAGTGTTGACGATTATTTATTATTGTTAGGTACGCTTTCACCTTATTTAAAATTAGAAGCTGGAATCAGAGAAGGTTTATTTACGGGGTTAAAACAAAAGATTGATCAGCTTTATGGAGGAAGGATTAATATTTCTTATATTTCAGCTTTTCAGGTCATGAAGAAAGTTTAGAGGATTTTTGTGTGAGAGGATGTTTGAAAAGTGGTATCCCGTGATTTTAATCACATTTTTACCCCCTTAATCCCCCATTATCAAGCTATCCATTACCCACATCTTTCTTAACAATCTTGAAACATTTATGTGGCAACGGTTTCAACGCTTGAAAATTTCCCTACTCTTGACAAAATGTACCTTATTCTTCTTGATAAAACCTTTATTTTATTGAGAATCATCAACAGAGGATTAAGGTTTGGGGGTTTGCGAGCGATAGCTCTCACGAATGTTAAGAAAGATCCCGGTAATGGATAGCTGGTAGACAAGGAATGTCCGAAAAAGTAGTACAGTTAAAAATTGATCTAGTAGCGTTAGCATCTTGACAAAATCACCTGTGCGAAAAATAGTTATTGCCGGCAACTGGAAAATGTTCAAAACCCAGGCAGAATCAGAAAACTTCCTACGCGGATTTCTGCCTCACCTAGAGGAAACACCCTCAGAAAGAGAGGTAATATTGTGTCCTCCCTTCACAGATTTAAGTGTAATGTCCAAATATTTACACGGTAGCCGTGTGAACTTGGGCGCACAAAACGTTCACTGGGAAGAAAATGGAGCCTACACGGGTGAAATTGCTGCTCCCATGCTGACAGAAGTCGGTGTGCGATATGTCATCATTGGACACAGCGAAAGACGACAATATTTTGGTGAAACAGATGAAACAGTAAATCTCCGCCTCAAAGCAGCCCAAAAATACGGACTTACACCCATTCTCTGCGTTGGTGAAACCAAACAGCAACGAGACGCAGGGGAAACCGAAAAACTGATTAGCACCCAGTTAGAAAAAGACTTAGTAGATGTTGATCAAACTAACTTGATTATTGCTTATGAACCAATTTGGGCGATTGGTACTGGTGACACCTGTGAAGCCACAGAAGCAAATCGAGTCATAGGTTTAATTCGCTCTCAATTAACGAATCCTCACGTATCAATTCAATATGGCGGCTCAGTCAAGCCCAATAATATTGATGAAATCATGGCACAACCAGAAATTGACGGCGCTCTCGTCGGCGGTGCAAGTTTAGAAGCTGATAGTTTTGCCAGAATTGTCAATTATCAATAACCAAGGCAAAAGGCAAAAGGCAGAAAATTTTAGATTTTAGATTTTAGATTTTAGATTTTAGATTGAAGATAATCAAAACAATCCAAAATCCAAAATCCAAAATCCAAAATTGAATCGCCCAATGCCCAATGCCCAATGCCCAATTTTAGGTAAATAATGTTGAATCAATTAATTATTAGAGAACGTTGCTTTACTTGGGGACAACAGACCTATTTAATGGGAATTTTAAATGTCACCCCAGACAGTTTTAGTGATGGTGGTCTATTTAATACAACTTCAGCCGCTTTAGCTCAAGCCCAAGCAATGGTAGACGCTGGTGCTGATATTATTGATATCGGTGGTCAATCAACCAGACCAGGAGCAGAACAAATCACCCTCACAGAAGAACTTGATCGGGTGCTGTCGGTTTTGCAAGTCATTAGACCAAAAATTACTATTCCCATTTCTGTAGACACAACTAGAGCAGAAGTAGCTCAAGCTGCTGTAGAAGCTGGGGCAGATATTGTTAATGATATTTCTGGTGGTACTTATGATCCAGAAATGTTGCCAACAGTAGCCAAATTAGATGTACCAATCATGTTAATGCACATTCGGGGAACTCCCCAAACAATGCAACAACATACAGATTATCAAGATTTGATGGGGGAAATTTATAGTTTTTTATCCCAACAAATAAAAGCCGCAATTACAGCGGGTATTCAACAGGAAAACATTATTATTGATCCAGGTATTGGTTTTGCGAAAAATTATGATCAGAATTTAGAAATTATTCGCAGTTTGCCAACATTCAAAACCCTAAAGTGTCCCATCTTAGTGGGAGCATCCCGCAAAAGTTTTATTGGCAAAATTTTAAATCAACCAGAACCAAAAGCCAGAGTTTGGGGAACAGCAGCAGCCTGTTGTGCTGCCATTTTTAATGGTGCTGATATCCTCCGAGTTCATGATGTTGCCGAAATGCGTGATGTCTCCCTAGTTGCTGATGCTATCTATAGGAAGGTGACAGGTGACAGGTGACAGGTGACAGTGAACAGTCAAAAGTGAGAGAGTTATAAATGATAACTGATAACTGATAACTTAATTATTAATTCTTGCCATTACCAGAAGTTTTACCATCATCTTCTTTAGTAATAGATTCAGCAATTAATTCTTGGAACATATCTGTAGAATTAGCTGGATCTACAAACACAATTTTAGCGTTATTACTTTCGCCCAATTTTTGACTGGCTTGTACATAATCTTGAGCTACAAGATATCTTAAAATATCTTTGCTTTCGGGATGGGAACGTATAGCTTCAGAAATAATTTCCATTGAAGTCTTAGTTCCTTCCGCTTTCTTAATAGCTGCTTGTCTCTCACCTTCAGCAGCAGCGATTACCGCCCGTTTTCTAATTTCTGCTGCTCTTTCCTCTTCCATTGACTTCTGTACACTTTCAGGAGGTGTAATTCGCTGAAAATCCAACCGCAGAATTTCGACTCCCCAAGTCCGTGAAATTGGATTTAATTGATCTAATATGCTTTTGTCCATATCTGCCCTAGACATATTAGCTTCCTCTACAGTTTTCTGGGCTATAATTTCCCTCACTGTAGTTGTAGCTAAATTTGAAAGTGCCTGTTGCAAATCATCAACTGCATAAAAGCTTTTTTCTATCTCGACAATGCGCCAGTAAACGACTGCATCTATTTCCATGTAAATACCATCTTTAGTAATGACATTCTGGGGCTTAACATCTAAAATCTGTTCCCTGGTTGTATCTTCCATAACAATTTGATCAAGAAAGGGAACAATGAAATTAAGTCCTGGTTTCAGTTTTCGATGATATTTTCCCAAGCGTTCAACTAGAGCTTCATTACCTTGATTAACCAGTTTTGCAGATCCTAAAGCATAACCTATGAGTGCTAAAACTATAGCAATAATTGGCTCCATATATACTCCTATTTAGGGTTGGAGAGAATTGAGTATAAAACAATATGGTAAGGAGTCAGAATATTTGTTTGTAGCAAGAAACCTCCAGAAGCAAGTTTTTTTATCAACAACCAATAACTCGAAAACGCTCATTTGTTCTGAATCTTGTATTCTGTATCCTCAATCCTTACACAGCATGATATTTTACAATAATTATCCGATACGTGGTTCATGTCCCAAATCCCAACCGGGGACGAATCCCATAATTACGATACCGTAAATAATCCCGCAAAATCCGGTCATGGTCAAAACATAAGTTAATCGGTAGACACCAAGGCTCAAAAACACCTACACCCTTAGCATCATCACCCGCAACAGGTTCACCCGTCGCAGTTGCCAAAAATACAATACTCATTGTATGTTGACGAGGATCACGACTAGGATCAGAATAAACCAAAAACTGTTCAATTAACTCTATTTTTAAACCTATTTCTTCCTCAGCTTCCCTGCGTGCTGCCATTTCCACAGGTTCACCATAATCTACAAACCCTCCGGGAATAGCCCATCCTAAAGGTTCATTATGTCTTTCAATCAGAATGATCGGGCGATGAGGTCTATCAATTAATTCAATAATAATATCAACGGTAGGAGCAGGATTTCTGTAAGTCATTGTCAATTGTTAAGTGGCTTCATCTAATATGAACTACCCCAGCCTCCACGATGTCGGCTAGGGTTTATACATCCCCAGCAGTACATTTATTGAGATGCTTAGGATTGAATTTCATCTTTTTTTTGCCGTTTTTGTCTCAAAAAGGCACTCATTTTTTGATCCTCATCTTTGATGTGATAAATCAGCCAATCTGTCAAAAAATGGGATACGCTAATAGTAACTTGGGAGCTATCTTGTGTATTTATTTTTTGATTAAATACTGTCACCTTTTCCCTCAGAAGTTCATGTTTGGCTTTATGTGCGGCGTAGCCAGGATAGTCATTTTTTAGCATTACTTCTTCTTCGGTTTCAAAATGAATAGTTGTGTAGATTTTCAGAATCTCTAAGGTTTTTTCTAGTAATTCAGATCCTCTTCCTGCCAGCATGGCACTATTGAGGGCATTAATAGCATGAAACAGACTTTGATGTTGATTATCAATCAGAATATAACCTGTTTCATACTCAGGTCGCCATTGGGCAATCTCTATCTGGGAATTACTAGAAACAAAGGATGAGATATCTTCAGATTGAGACTTGCTCAAATGACCATGAAGACAATAATTAATCATCTTCACGTCTTCATTTTGAAT
This sequence comes from Sphaerospermopsis sp. LEGE 08334, assembly GCF_015207205.1. Taxonomy (NCBI): domain Bacteria; kingdom Bacillati; phylum Cyanobacteriota; class Cyanophyceae; order Nostocales; family Aphanizomenonaceae; genus Sphaerospermopsis; species Sphaerospermopsis sp. LEGE 08334. The sequence goes on from NZ_JADEXH010000001.1 coordinate 205,723, forward strand.
GTGATGAATTAACCAATCAGTTAAAAAGTGAGAAATTGTATTCGTTAACTTGGATAAGTCATACTCATTTTCTCTCTCAAAGCTTAAAACCCTGGCTGTTAGTGCTTCATGCTTCATCCTATGTTCTGTATAACCCGGATATTCATGGTCTATCATGAATTGTTCTTCAGTGCTAAAATGAATTGTTGTGTAATCTTTTAAACTCTGAATTGTTTGTTTGATTAAGGATTGGCCTTGTCCCTCCAACATAGCATTATTTAGCGCATTAATTGTACTTAATAAGCTTTTATGTTGCTCATCAATGATGACATTGCCTGTTTCATACTCAGGTCGCCATTGTGCGATTTTAATACTCATAAATCAATCCTCGATAAAGAATCAATTGTAACTGCTTAGACAGAGACTTAAATGTAGAAATTATTGCTGTGTGAAGCTGATAATGAAAATTTTCCGATTTTTTGACAAGTTGTCTGTTTATTTTATACTTTAATTTTTATGTATTAACTATTATACTACGATATATTTTATTACAGTCCTTGAGATTCCATCAATTGTTAAGAATCAACATATTTTTAATTTAGTGTCCCTAAAAAATCAATTAAATGTAACATTTGTGTAAGTCCTCATCAACAATCTACTCATATTCACCATTAACTATGCCTTTTCCTAGATCAAGCGGAATTTTACTGCATCCAACTTGTTTCCCCAGTCGTTTCGGGATTGGGGATTTAGGGGATAAAGCTTATCGTTTTATTGATTTTCTCAAAGATAGCTACCAGCAATATTGGCAAGTTTTACCTTTAGGACCTACTGGTTATGGTAATTCTCCTTATATGTGCTACTCAGCAATGGCAGGAAATCACCTGCTGATTAGTCCAGATAAGCTGGTAGTTGAGGGGTTGTTATCTGAAGAAGATTTTGCTAATTTACCAGAATTTCCCGCTGCTAAGGTGGATTTTGAGCAAGTTATCCCTATAAAAACCAATCTGCTCAAAAAAGCTTGCGAAAATTTTAAACATCACGCCACCGCTATCCAAAGAAAAGCTTTTCACACTTTTTGCAACACCAGAGGCTATTGGCTGGATAACTATGCTTTGTTTATGGCGCTCAAAGATGCCCACAATGGAGCAAGTTGGTACACTTGGGAACTAGAACTCGCAAAAAGAGAACCCGCAGCATTGGCCCGGATGGAACAAGAGTTAACACAAGAAATATTTTATTACAAGTTCATCCAATATGAGTTTTTCCGTCAATGGTCAGAACTCAAGAATTATGCTAATCAAAATGGTGTAGATATTATTGGTGATATCCCCATTTACGTAGCTCATGATAGTGCTGATGTCTGGGCAAATCCTGAATTTTTTGCCTTGGATGAAGAAACAGGTGCAGCGGCTTTAATGGCAGGAGTTCCACCAGATTATTTTAGCGCCACCGGTCAACTATGGGGCAACCCGGTTTACAACTGGGAAGAGTTGCAAAAGCAAGACTTTAAATGGTGGGTGGAACGTTTTGAGGCTATGCTGGATTATGTTGATATCATTCGGATTGACCATTTCCGAGGGTTTGAGGCTTATTGGGCTGTACCCCAAGGAGAAGAAACCGCTATCAATGGAGAATGGATCAAAGCACCAGGGGGAGACTTTTTTGCAGTTATTAAACAAAAACTGGGAAAATTACCCATATTAGCCGAAGATTTGGGGATTATTACAGAAGAGGTAGAAGCACTACGAGATCGCTTTGAGTTTCCGGGGATGAAGGTATTACAATTTGCCTTTGGTTCAGATCCTGGTAATCCGTTTTTACCTTTTAACTATCCCCGTAATGCTGTAGTTTACACTGGCACTCACGACAATGACACAAGTCTAGGCTGGTTTAATACTACGAATGATTACGAAAAGCAAAATTTATTGTTATATTTGGGAAATATCAGCCCTGATGGTATAAACTGGGATTTAATTCGCCTAGCTTTGAGTTCCGTCGCTAATCAAGCGATTATTCCTTTACAAGATGTTTTGGGATTGGGAACTCAAGCCAGAATGAATTATCCCAGTACGGCTGAGGGTAATTGGGAATGGCGTTATCAGAAAGGTGTTTTGACCAAGGAATTAAGCGATCGCTTAAAAATTCTCACCAATCTTTATGGACGCGCTCCCATAAGTTCATGATTAACTTTTCCTGATGAACTTTTCCTGGGTGCGTAGTATAAAGCTGGAACTTCCATTGCGTACTCAAAACCTCATGGTTAGTAGGGATTGGTTTAACCTAATTAGCAGTTTCAAGGAAACATAGCTATTTTTAGTTATGTGTAGTAGATGATATTGGCAAATAACAGCAATGTTTCCTATATTGTGTTGTATGCCACTGATAAATTTAATACTTGGTTAAACCATCCCTACTGGCGCACGACGTTTCAAGACCTGACCTTAGAGGCAATCCTGACTTCCTGAAATTTCCCGGGTTGTCCCATTTGTTTGGGTTGTTGCTGATTAACGCTCATCAACACACCCCCGGCATTGTCAGTTTTTACGGTCAGTTCTTCAGCAGCTTTCCATTTGCGGTGAGATCCTTTTGGTAGAACTCCCTCAAACTCGGTTTTACCATCAGCGACAATAAGAATCCAAGATGAAGACTGCAAGGTAACACCAATTTCTACAGTTTCAGTTTCTGAACTGTTGATATCAGATGGAATTGCCTTTAAATCCTGGGCTTGCAGTTTCTGAGGCTTTAAATCGTCATTTTTCTCCGCCTTTGGTTGATTTTGGCTATTGTTTGCTTCTACAGCAGTTTGATTCAATAACTGAGATAAACTAGTTACAGAGCATAATATGACGACAATGTAAAGCAAGTACAGATGAAGAGGACGCAGTTGAAAAAAGGGTTGGGGTTGCCAATTGCTTTGAAAACTGACTTTTTGAGAACCGAGAGGAAAATGGCTGGCAAATTCAGCACCCTTCACCCCTAGTGCATCAGCAAATTGCCTGATTAAACCCTGAATGTAAATAGGTTCTGGTAAATCGCTTAAATCACCTACTTCAATGGCGTTTAATAGTCGGCGAGGAATTCTGGTGATTAACACAATTTCATCCATAGATAAACCCTTTTGTTGACGCAAAACCGCGAGTTTAGCGCCCATTTGTGCTAATTTTTCCGCCTGTTGTTCTTCTATTGATGGTTTGCTGGGTTTTTCATCTTTTTTTCTTAGCCATTTCAATTTCATAATTTTTATTACACTCCTTAACTCAACTTAATGATTAATAGGTATCCGCTTTATCAATTGATAATTAACAATTGACAATTGACAATTGTGTTATTCAAGGCTTCCGCCGTGAGCGTCAGCCGAACGGTTGAAAATCCCCGATTTCCAGGTAAAAAAAGCCAAAAATTCCGGTTTTTCAAGATTATGAATTTTAGGAAGAGTCAATTGTTGATTGTTAATTGTCCATTATTTAACTGATTCTTTAAAAAAATAATTTCCTCTGGGGTGAGATGACGATAGTCACCAACACAGAGAAAACTAGCTTTTGGTGTTTGTAGTTGAATTGAACCGATGGCAGTGCGATGCAGTTGGATCACAGGATATCCTAACTGTTCAGCTACACGGCGAATCTGACGATTTCTGCCCTCCTGCAAAATTATTTCTAATTTGCTTTGGTTTGCCAAACGTTCAATCAAACGTACTTTAGCAGGTCGTGTTTTTCTCCCTTCTAGTACAACACCTTCACGCCACATCTTCAGAACTGCTTCTGGGGGATGTCCTTTAACCACAACATGATATGTCTTGGAAATATTATGACTAGGATGAGTTAGCGAAAATGTCAAGTCCCCATCATTTGTTAATATTAATGCCCCGGTAGAGTCAGCATCTAAACGCCCCACTGGGTGAATACCAGTACCCTTGTGTAAATTTTCGGGTAATAGTTCCAAAACCGTAGTTCTGCCGTGGGGATCATCACAAGTGGAAACTACTCCAGCGGGTTTGTTGAGTAACACATAGATTAAAGCTGGGCGATCGCTGTGAGAAACAGGTTTACCATCAATGCAAATAGTGTCTCGTTGGGGATCGACTTTTTGACCTAAATGTGCCACAATCCCATTTATCTTTACTCGTGATTGCTTAATCATCTCCTCAGCTTCACGACGTGAGGCTATACCCCATTGAGAGATTATTTTTTGTACCCGTGCCTCCATGTATAAATTTTGTATACTTTGTTAATTGAGACTTATTATTAATTGCTCCAACTTTTGTGGAGTTGATACCTAAAAGTGAATCTTGCCATTTTTCAGTTAATAGTGATCACTATTACAGTTAAGAACTGTTTAAGATTTCGTGATTTTTGAGCCAATATTAAGCAATAACCTTGTTCAATGACAGATAAAAACCCCCCATCCGCCAATAGTAAGAAAATAAGGTTAATTACTCAAGCACTCACCACAGCAATTAAGCTATGGCTAAAAACACAATTAACTCAAGTATCGCAGATTGAGGTAGAGATTGGAGCAAGCGATCGCCAACTCCTTTCTGGCTGTATTCCTGTGGTATCTATTTTTGCTACTAATGCAGTTTATCAGGGTATCCATGTTACACGCATTCAACTCTCAGCTGAAAATATACAGATAAACATTGGTTCTATAGTCAGGGGTAAACCCCTTAAATTATTGGAAATAGTTCCCGTAGTTGGTGAACTGGTGGTAGATGAAGGGGATCTGAATAAATCTCTTTCATCGGAATTATTGTCAACTGGCTTAAATGATGTACTGTTTAAACTATTACCAGAATCATGGGAAAAATACAAGCCTATTTGTTGGCAGAAAATTACACTTGACAATCAGCATTTAATACTGTACGGACTGGTAGCAACTGACAGAGAACCTATATCTTTAGAAATTTCTTTAGGTCTAGAACTGCTGAACAGTCAAGAACTACAATTAACACAGATTAAAATTCTGTATAATCAAGAACCGATATTAGAAAATCATTCTGGATACAATTTAGACCTTGGCTCAGATGTTGACCTGCAAGAATTAACTTTAGAATCTAGCCAAATTTTATGTCGTGGACGCATCAACGTCAACCCATAATAAATAATTGACAATTGATAATTGGTTATTTTCACCTATTCCGTGTTGCCTGTTGCCTTATTTACCAATTACTTTAACAAAGGCAAAATTAGAGTTACAAAATAGTAAACTAAAGGGGCGGTAAAAATATAACTATCAGTCCGGTCTAATATACCACCGTGACCGGGTATCAATTGTCCTGAATCTTTTACTCCTGCATCTCGTTTTAACATAGATTCAGTTAAATCGCCTAAAAGACTGGCAATACCTATAAATAAACCCAAGGTTATACCAGTAATCAGGGAGTAAGGTAAATGCAGAAAATAAGCACCGGCTACTGCTACTATGAGACTGCCGCTAATACCAAAAATTGCCCCTTCTACAGTTTTTTTCGGACTGATATTTGATAAAGGAGTTTTACCGAAAAATTTACCAAAAAAATAAGCACCAATATCAGCAGCCCAAATACATAAAAAAGTTAAAACTGTAAATGTTAAACCTTCGGGTAAACCAGTTATATTTTCTGGGGTAAAAATTTGATTCCAGTTTTCAGGCCAATAACCACCAAAGGGAAGATTGCTAATAATATTTGTACTATTGAGATTTCGCAAACGTACCCAGTAACTAGGTAAATAACCGACATAAAACAGCCCCATAATAGAAGCGGAAATATCGGCAATGGTAGCAAATTTGGGTTGAAAAAGCAGGTAAAAACAGATAAAAGTTCCTGCTATGGGCATGATAGCATCCGCTAAACTGGCATTGAGAGTACAAATAGCCAGTAAAATTAAACTGACAAATATAGTAGTTTTAGCTGCGGGAGCAATACCTCTGGATCTAACTAAATTAAAATATTCTTGTTGACCTAAAAAGACAACGATCGCCATAGCTAAGGTAAAGTACCAACCACCTAAAAGGGTAGAAGATAAAGCAAGGGCGATCGCAATAATTCCACTAATAATTCTTGACCAAGGCATAATAATAGTATTTTGGATTTTAGATTTTGGATTTTGGATTGAATCCAAAACCGAAAACCGAATAGATTCAATCTAGTTTTTCACCACTGAGAATAAAAATCGGATCAGTAGCAACAAAGGTTTGGGAAAAACCGCGAGTTTCTAAGCGGTTAACAGCAGACTGTACAACCTCGATATTTCTGGCTCTTAACTGAGAAAAGCTTTGAGAAATAGCATACAGACTTTCTAGATTAGCAGCTGTTGCGACAACTCGACCGGATAAAGGCAAATAAAGCCAGACAGCTTGTAAAATTTCCTGGATAGCTTTTGCTCCTTCTATACAAACACGATCAGGGGTTGGTTGTATATCATGTAAACACTCTGGGGCGCTGCCTTCAATGACTTTTACATTTTTGACCTCAAAGCGATCGCAGTTACGTTTAATCAAGTTAGCCACTTCTTCATCTCGTTCTACCGCAATAACTCTTCCTTGGGGACATAATAATCCCACCTCTACAGGAATTGTACCTGTTCCTGCACCAATATCCCATAATACCGAATCTGGTTGTAGTCGCAGTTGGGAAATTAACAACAATCTTAATTCTCGCTGAGTTAGGGGTATACCTGGTAAGTTCTCAAATAAGTCATCAGGAATACCAGGGGTAACATAAGGCCAAAGTTGGGAAGGCATAGGACTATACTAGAGATTGGGAACTAGGAATTGTGGAGATAGGGGATAGTAACGGTTGAGTAACCAACCTAAACCCAAACCATTTTCTATATATTCCTGCATTTTTTCTGGCAGGGGTGAAAATTTTTCCCCTTCTGCTGCTGTTAATTATTATCGGTATAGAGTTGGTAAAATTGCTCGTTTGTAAGATGAATAATAGGTGCTAGGTTTAGGACAAATGTATTCATCCATAATTTATTCATTTCTCGGAAAAAGTGAAATTATTATATTTATTTGTATTGATTCCATTTACCACCGCTAAGATTCCTCAATGGAGGTAAATCATGAGTAGCTTTTAAAAATGCTTCAGTTTCCCCAAAAATATCTTCAAGACTTAATAAATGAATCTTGATTTCTGTGTTAATTATCTTACTTTGAGTAGCTTTATTCAAGCGAGAACAAAATCCATCTGTATAACCAATACCAGATAACATGATACCAATGTTAGCTTCATGAATTATCATATTGCCAATAAAATCTGCTGCGTAAGAGGCATCTAATATATTTTGGGACAATTTAGATTGAAAATATATCATATCATTATTCAATTTTGCATAACCATCTATTCCTCAATCACTTCCTATTTTTCCAGGAGTTAATCCTAGATAAGCAGCAAAACGCCTTCCTAAATCTTGTTTTGCTGCTTCAGTAGAATTAAGTAATCCCATTTATTAGCGCATCAATTTCTAAGTAATCCATCTTTATTTTTGTTGATTGACTGTTTTAAAATCTCCAATCAGTTGTTTATAAAGCAAATTGATACCTGTAAATAAACACTCATTAATGTTATCTCTCATGTTTAGTTGTTCAACTTTGTGAGATATTTCAGGGGATAATTTTATTTTACCGGAAAGTCTATCTAACTCTTTTCTTGACTTACTACTAAAAGAAATTTCTTGAAATTCAGATTTAAACTTTTCTGTTTCTTCACTGATAATTTTTTGTATGCTGTCTTTATTCTCAGAAAAGCGGAAGTATAGATAGCTGATTGCAGTTTCTATAAATAGTTCTTTAGATAATCTCAGAACAGAGGTAAGTTCCTTAATTTTATCTAATTCCGAATTGGTATATCTTAAAGTTATATACTGTTTTTCTTCATGATCTTCCTCTATTTTTTGAGTTCCGTTTTTAATAGCATTGTCAACTAAGAAATCTTTGGTATGATGATTTTTTGTATTTTCAACAGACATTATTCATCTCCTCATTTATTCTAATAACTCATAGAAATAATCGTATAAATGCTCTAAACCTTCATAGTCCCAAATATATTTTTTATCTTGATAGATAGCAACCTGCATTTCTTCTTGGCAATCATACATTTGTGGAGCAATTCTGTATTTTCTTGGTTTATCATCCTCCTCTAATCTGTTAACAACTTCATATACGGAGTCTTCAGATATTCCTAAAGGAACAATTATAACTTGAGGATCATAACCTGTTGTATTCTCAAGTTGAGAAATTACTCTGAGTGTTCTGGGAAGATTACGTAAGGCTTTGATTCTTTGAGATATATTAACTGGTACTAAAATTAAATCAGGGTCATTATTGACTATTGTGTGTACAGTATTTTTGAGAGGACTATTGATATCTAAAACAATATGATCATATTGCCCTTTTTGTACATCTTTTGTAATTGATTCGCGTCTTTCATTATAAATTAATGTACTATTTTCATATTGTTCGATATCTTTTGATTTCTCTGGAGTACGATCTGTGTAAAATTGCCAAAAATCTGCTTGATCATCACAATCTACTAAAAGCGTACTTTCTGATCTATTAATAAGAACACCAGCAACATGAACTGCAAGGGTAGTTTTGCCTACACCACCATCATTATGAGTACATAAAATAATCAATGATAACACGCTCTATCAAATGCAACTTGATTAGTGACTAACATATCCACTATGATACGAGGAAATGATAATTTGTTTTTAACATTGTAATTAAAGTTTAGATTTGTTGATTTTTAGGTGGGTGTTACCCACCCTAATATCTAATAATAACTTGCCGATTTCCGATGATGCACAGCCGTTTCATTATCTTGGTTTAACACTTTGCCATTATCCACAGTTGCATAAACTAACCAATGATCGCCTACTTCCATCCGGTTTTTTACTGTACACTCTAAGTAAGCTAAAGCACCATTTAAAATCACACCACCATTATTAGCTTCTGCGATGTCTAAACCTTGAAATCTATCCTGTCCAGGGGCGTAAACCTTCATAAAATGTTTACGTATTTCCCGACCTTCTGCCAAAATATTCACGACAAAATTATTACCTGTGTAAGTCATGTTTTCCATTGCCCGATCTTTAGCAACTGCAATGGTTAACCCAGGAGGGCTAAAGCTGGCTTGTGTAACCCAAGATGCTAACATTCCAGTTTTCACTTCGCCTTGAGTTGCTGTAACCACACACAAAGATCCAACAATCCGTCCTACTGCTTGTTCAACATTAGTTGCAGGTTGTCTAGCAACCACGGCTTTTTTAGCAGCGCGTTTTAATGCTTGAGCAAAATCTGTACCTGCTTCCTCACAGGTTTGTAAGGTGACTTCATTAGGTTTGAACTTAACGCGGATGGTTTCAAAACCAAAACGATAACCTGCATCTTTCAGTTTACCTTCAATTAAATCCACTGCTTCCCCACTCCAACCAAAAGAACCAAAGACACCAGCTAATTTATTATTAGTTGCAGTTGATAAAACAATACCTAAAGCTGTTTGTACGGGTGTGGGTGCATGACCGCCTAAAGTGGGCGAACCGATCACAAAACCAGCGGATTTTTCAATAGCCGTTTTAATTTCTTCAGGATCAGCAAATTCGCAGTTAATAGATTCTACACTAACACCTGCTTTAGTAATACCACGAGCGATCGCACTAGCTAAAGTTGCAGTATTTCCATAGGCAGAAGCATAAATTAAAGCTACGCTCATTTCCGCGTTAGTTTGTTGCTTGATCCATTCTCGGTAAGAGTGAGTAAGTTCCTGTAAAGCATATCTTACCAAAGGACCATGACCAGTAGCATACAACCTGACTGGCAAATCTGCCAACTTATCCAAAGCTGTTTCTACTTGTTTGGCATGGGGAGCTATGAGACAATCAAAATAATAACGGCGATCTTCGTTAAAAATTTCCCAACCTTCATCAAATACTTGATCACCACAAATATGCGCCCCAAATAACTTATCAGTAAACAAGATATTTGTTTGCGGATCGAAAGTACAAAGTTCATCAGCGTAACGGGGGTTAGGAGTAGGAATAAATTGTAAATGATGACCTTTACCTAAATCTAAAGTTTCATCACCCCGCATGACTAAAATTGGATTTTGATTTTCTAGGGTTTCATTTTCTAAAGCTGTGCGTAAATTTATCGCCCCTGGGTTAGAACAAACAAAAGTAATTTGAGGCGCAATTTCTGTTAATACTTTTAATGTTGCTGCCCGGTTAGGATTGACATGACCAAGAATTACATAATCAATATTTTTGATATCTATTCTTTTTTGTAAAGCCTGTAAATAAATTTCCGTAAAAGTTTCACCAGGTGGATCAATTAAAGCGATTTTATCACCTTGAATAATAAAAGAATTAGCTGTTGTTCCTTTAGCTAAAGCATATTCAATTTCAAATCTTAACCTTGCCCAACTGCGGGATCTGATGATTGTTGTATCAGTACCAATAGGCAATATTTGTACATCACGGGGTTTAGTATTTGACATGGTTTTATTTCCTTAAAAAAATTAATAACATCGAAAATTTGTGAATAACTCTCTTGTCCCCCTCCTCGCTTGCGGGGAGGGGGGATAAGATGGTTTGATTTTAATAATGGTTTCCTACCTTGCGATGGTGTACTGCTGTTAGTGCTTCGGGTTTAGATACTCTACCTGCATACACTGTACTGTATACAGCCCAATGATCGCCGCAGTCCATCCGGCTAACTACTTCACATTCCATGTATGCTAAAGCATCACCCAAAATAGGCGCACCATTTTCCGCTGGTTGGGTTTTGACACCTTCAAAACGATCCGCACCGGGACTAAAACGTTTTAAGAAGTGTTTCATCAATGCTTGATAGTTGCCTTCTTCTAAAACATTGAGAACAAAGCGATCGCCTACTTGCAGCAATGATTCTATCGCCCGATCTTTAGCCACCGCAATGGAAAAACCCAAAGGTTTAAAACTGGCTTGACTTACCCAAGAAGCTAACATGGCGCTGGAAACATCGCCTTTTTTCGCTGTGATGATATACAAACCGCCGCTAATTCTTCCTAGTGCTTTATCTAAATCAGCACCTAAAGATTTCATAGCTTTGATGCTTTTTTCTTTCGTTACCAACTGTCCCAAATCTGTTCCCGCTTCTTCACATTTTTTATAGGTGTTTTCTGTAGGTGTTTCCCGAATATCAATCACAGGAAAAGCTACAGTCAACCCAGCAGCGCGGAATTTATTTAACAGTGGATAGGTAGGTTCATCATCACCACCACCGGTTTCAAAAATACCAATGGCTTGTTTCTCCGTCGCAGATCCTAAAACTGTACTCAATGCTGTTTGAATGCTTGTATTACTAGATACGGGATTCATCCCCACCACTAAGCCTTTACAGCGTCCTACAAGCTCCCGCAACTCTTGTAAATCAACTGTTCCAGACAAATCAACTACTTCCACAGCTACCCCGGTTTTTACGATACCGTTGGTAATAGCTTGCGCTAGGCGATCGCTATAACCATATTCAGAAACGTAAAATATACCCACAGTGGTTTCTGCTTTGGTTTGGTTTTGACTCCAATTGAGGTAACGTCCTGTTAATTCTGGGAGATTGTGGTATAATAATGGTCCGTGACCTGTAGCGATCATTTTGATGGTTTTTAATTCTGCCATCCGCTTCATTGCAGAAAGCACAGAACGGGCATTAGGACCCATCAAGCATTCATAGTAATATTGGAAGTCTTTTTCAATGGCAGCTAAATCATCATCAAAAGTGCTATCTGTACAGTAATGCATTCCAAAAGCATCACAGGTGTAAAGAATTTGGGTTTTGTGGTCAAAACTAAAAATAGTATCAGGCCAGTGTAAATTGGGAGCAATTACAAATTCAAACTCATGGCCATTACCGATATCCAGGCGATCGCCATTTTTGACAATGCGGCGTTTAAACGGCTGATGTACCAAATCTTCTAAAAATTGAATTGCTACCTTAGAACCAACAACGGTAATTTCAGGAGCTTTTTGTAGTAAATCTTTTACTAAACCACTGTGATCCGGTTCAGTATGACTGATGATTAAATAATCAATATCTTGCGGATTAATTAAACCAGTTAGTGTATCAAAATATAGCTGACGGAACTTTTCATGGGAGGTATCAACCAGAGCAGTTTGCTCACCGCGTATCAAAAACGAGTTGTAAGTTGTACCATTTTGCAAACCAAACTCAATATCAAAGCGATCCCGATCCCAATCCAAAGAACGAATAGCCGTGGTATCGTGATCAATTTCTACCGTTTGTATAGTTAGCCGCTTTACTGGGGCTGTACCTTCCTGGCCTTGATTTTTATCGGTGAGCAATACCATAACTCCCCTCCTTAACTTTTATTGAGTATTTATTCCTCTGCCTTATATTGTGACACGGGTTGAATATAACTTTTTCTTAAAAAACCTATCATTCAATTAAGAAACTTAAATAAGAAACTTAAAACTGTGAAAAAAAATATCCAACCGCAACAGATAAACAACCCTTGGTTAGCCTTAATGGTTGGTAACTCACGGCTACATTGGGCTTTGTTTATGGATCACATTCTCAACTCTACCTGGGATACACAACATTTATCAAAGTCTGATTTAGAAAAATTAGCAAAAACAAATACTTTGCCCCTTCCTCCATCTTCCTCTTCTCCCATCTTCCTCTCTCCCAATCTGCCTATCACTCTTGTTTTAGCCTCCGTAGTTCCCAGTCAAACACAACTATGGCAAACTTACCCAAATTATCGCCTGATCACCTTAAATCAAGTTCCTATTTTGGGAATGTATCATACATTGGGCATTGATCGCGCTTTAGCTTTATTGGGTGCTGGTAAAACTTATGGTTTTCCCATGCTAGTAATTGATGCAGGAACAGCATTAACTTTTACAGGTGCAGACTCCAATCAGCAACTTATTGGTGGTGCTATTTTACCAGGTTTGGGTTTACAATTTACCAGTTTAGGACAAAAAACCGGACAATTACCATTGTTAAAAACTAGGGAAATTATAGAATTTCCACCACGTTTTGCCATGAACACACCCCAAGCCATTCACAGTGGTATTATTTACACTTTGTTAGCGGGAATAAAAGACTTTATTGATAATTGGTTATCTTTATTTCCTGATAGTAAAATTGCCATTACCGGGGGAGATAGTCAGTTATTAAACTCCTATATTAAAATTCAATTTCCAGAAATAGGTGAAAAGATAATTTTAGATAAAAATTTGATATTTTGGGGAATGCGAGAAGTTAATTTTGGCTGAATCAGGATATCCAGGATTTAAGGATTTTCAGGATTTTTGCTAATTTTAATAATTGGAATTTGGGAGAAGTTGGTATTTGTCAGAATCAGGATATCCAAGATTTTAGGATTTACAGGATTTTTTGGTAATTTTAATAATTGGAATTTGGGAAAAGATTGGTATTTGGCGATCGCACAATCTCTAAATTTTTCCATGATGCTATTTTCTCAGAATCAGGATATCCAGGATTTAAGGATTTACAGGATTTTTTTTGATGTGATACAATAGTGATGGTATTTTTTATCTAATGTAACAAACTATTATTATATCTGTAGACAAGGTAGTTAGGACATTCGCCAAAACTAAAACTTAGACACTTAAACCCGGATTTCTCACTGTCACCTGTCACCTGCTATAGTTGATGTCCTAATCTCGACGGCTATAGCTATAAAACATTAATGATTTAGGAGAAAAATTGATGATGCACAGCATGAGAGTACGATCTCGCATTGGTAAAGACGGACTATTACAAATTCAGTTACCCGAAGCAAAAGAAGGAACAGAATTAGATATTGTTCTTGTCTATGAAACAGCAGAAAAAGTTCAAAAAACAACTCAAAACACAATCAACCTCAGTGATTTTTATGGGTGTATTCAGGATGAAACATTTATCAGACATCCACAACCAGAACAACCAGAGAGAGAAACATTTTAATGATTTACTTACTAGATACTAATACCTGCATTGTTTTCCTCAAAGGTAAAAATCTCTATTTAAAGGAAAAACTCGATAACATACCACTTTCAGAAATCGCTGTTTGTTCGGTTGTCAAAGGTGAACTATTTTATGGTGCTATGCGTAGTGCTTACCCAGAGCGTAATCTGAAATTACAGCAAGATTTTCTCAATCAGTTTGTTTCTTTACCTTTTAATGATCAAGCTGCAACTATTTTCGGTAACATTCGCGCTCAACTCACTGCACAAGGAACACCCATCGGTGGTTATGATTTACAAATTGCGGCTATTGCTTTAACCAACAATTTAATTTTAGTCACTCACAACACCAGAGAATTTTCACGTATACCCGAATTAAAATTAGAAGATTGGGAAATTGTCTAAATCAATCACTTCCCCTCATATCATAGATAACCAACTTCTCAAGGATTTACAGGATTATTTTTGTAATTTTCATAATTTTGATTTGGGAGAAGTTGGTATTTGTCAGAATCAGGATATCCAGAATTTTAGGATTTACAGGATTTTTTGGTAATTTTAATAATTTTGATTTGGGAGAAGTTGGTATTGAGCGATCGCATGATTTACAAGCATCTTTCAAATGTGATATAATAGATATACTACTTTTTATCTAATGAAACACCCTATGACTAAAACATTAATGATGGATGTTATTCAGCACCTAGACTCTCTTTCTGTTGAAGAACTACTGGCAGTTAAAGCAAAAGTAGATTCTTTAATTCAAATTAAGTCATACTCTCACAGCATCGAAATTCCAATTACAAGAGAATCTTTAAGCGAATTAAAACCAGAAAATAATGATTCTTTAGAAAAAATCATCGCACTTGTAGACGAATGGATGGCTGATGAATCAGAGTATGATCAAGAAACCTATCCTCAAATAGAAGCAGCTTTGAATAAAAATAAATTATCAATATAAATGAGTAGAGGAATATTGTTAGATACTCACCCATTGAGTAAGGTTAGTCATCCAAAAATAGACCCAAAAGTACAGCAGTGGTTAAAATCTTTGAGAGATACTAACACTGAATTACGTATACCAGAAATAGCTGACTATGAACTTAGAAGGGAACTATTGAGAGAAGGAAAGAAAAAAAGTTTAAAGCGTCTGGACGCACTTAGAAATATTTGTCTAATTCCCATAAATTCTGAGACAATATTAAAAGCTGCCGAATTATGGGCATGGGTAAGAAACCAGGGAAAACCAACAGCAAGTAATGATAGTTTAGATGGTGATGTTATTCTTGCTGCTCAGGCAATTCTGCAATTAAATAGTTTTGATAAAGTAATTGTTGTCACAACAAATGTAAAACACATATCACGGTTTACAAGTTCAGGAATATTTGTTGCGGACTGGCAGCAAACCTTAGATAATGTTGTTTAATTATTGATGACTATATACTAATTTGTCAGAATCAGTATATCCAGGATTTAAGGATTTACAGGATTGTTTTGATAATGGGAATAATTTTGATTGGGGAAAAGTTGATATTTGGCGATCGCACAATCTACAATCTAATCAACTGAGTAAAGGGAATATGGGTGATTGGTGATTGGTAATTGGGTAGAGAAAACTAATAACTAATGACTAATAACTAATAACTAATGACTAATTACCAATTATGCCAAAGTTGTTAAACCTTGTAAATAATCTTCTAACTGTCTAGCGTGATCATGAGACATTTGAGGTTGAGGTAAAGAACTAGGATCAAAAGCTTGAATGTCTAACACTTCTAAATGATCTTTAACTTTCATTTCTCCTTGTACTTCAGCTTCCACCACAATACAAATAGAATGAATTCTGGGATCTCGATCTGGTGCAGAATACACCCCTACCAAACGCCGAATTTTTAATAATTCTAGTCCAGTTTCTTCCTTTAATTCTCGACAAACTGCACTAGCAATATCCTCTCCCCAGTCTATCATTCCTCCAGGTAAAGACCAACAACCATCATCACTGCGACGAATCAAAACAATTCTACCATCAGGTAAAATGGGAATCACGCTAGTACCAGTAATGGGATGGCGGAAAATAATACCCAATACTGTTTTTCCAACGTGCCATAAGCTACCGATAGATTTAATTAATGAACTAAAAAAAGCCAGAATATTCAATCTTCAAATTCTTATTTTGTAATTGTTAATTGGCGAACACTTGATAGAAATGTAACTCACAAAAAATGAATTTCGTTTTTTTATACAACTCTATCAAGTATTAGGTTTATTATTCTCATGGTCATTCTGAGAATCAGTCAATTTTAACATCTGCTGTCAGTAATTGCCTAACTGCTTAAATTGCCTAATTGCTTAAACTCCTAACTCCTTGAACTCCTGACTCCTAACTCCTAACTCCTTGAACTCCTGACTAATAAGAAAAATTATGATCAATCCGGCTTGACATATCTCCATTAAATAAGGTAGACTAGGATACTGTTTCAACTATTTTGATTTCTACACTAGGCTGAAAGTGTATCAATAACATCGGTAACTGGATATTGCCTGAGTGTAGGTTTTTTGTTGTTTATTCATGAGGTGAATATGGCCAAGCGCCGTAACCCGAAAAAAGAAAAGGCGCTACGGAACCAGGCTTATGCCAGGAAGTTTCGTAAACGGACTACGACAGGAAGAATGCAAAGACGGTTCCAACAAAGACCACCTAAGAGTGAAGATGAAGAAACAGGGGCAGCAGCAATGGACGCTGCTGATTAATTTGACTGTTTGAATATTTACTCTTTGAATATTTACTCTGGAATTAATTTGCTATGTTTGGGCGTACATTTATTTTTATCTGTACGCCCTTGTTTTTAGGAGGCAGGAGGCAACAGTTTATTTTTTTCCCAATTACCAATTACCCATTACCAATCACCTATTTATTGTTGTAAAACTTGAATACGGGCTGCAATGATAGCTTGTTTAACTTGCTCAAAACCTGTACCACCGTAACTATTACGGGCTGCAACTACTTGACGGGGTGATATGGCTTCATAAATATCTTCTGCAAAGGCGGGGTGTATTTGTTGCCATTCTTGCAAGGTTAAATCTTTCAGCAGTTTACCAGCAGCGATACTGGTTTTCACGACTTTACCAACGATATTGTAAGCTTCTCTAAAAGGTACTCCCCGCGCTGCTAAATAGTCTGCGACATCGGTAGCATTAGAAAAGTCTTCTGCTACTGCTTCTGCTAGGCGTTGGGGGCGAAATTCTAAACCTTCTTGCATTAATATAGTCATGGACTCTAAACAGGCTTTGACTGTATTCACAGCATCAAAAATACCTTCTTTGTCTTCTTGCAAGTCTTTGTTATATGCCAGGGGTAAACCTTTCATAATTACTAACATGGCCTGAAGATGACCAAAAACCCGCCCGGTTTTCCCTCGCACTAACTCTGGTACGTCGGGGTTTTTCTTTTGGGGCATGATGCTAGAACCTGTGGCACAGCTATCTTTGAGGGTTACAAAGCGAAATTCTTCCGATGCCCACAGGATCACTTCTTCCGAAAGACGGCTGAGGTGAACCATGATCATACTTGCAGCACAGAGAAATTCTATGGCAAAATCGCGATCGCTGACTCCATCTAAGCTATTAGCATAAATACTGTCAAAATGCAATAGTTTTGCTGTGTAATGTCTGTCAATGGGAAAAGTAGTTCCCGCTAAAGCACCGCAACCCAAGGGGGAAATATTCACTCGTTTGTAAACATCTCCTAACCGTTCCCAGTCCCGTTGTGCCATCTGCAAGTATGCTAAGAGGTGATGAGCTAAACTCAGCGGTTGGGCGCGTTGGAGGTGGGTATAGCCAGGAATGAGGGTTTCAACGTTTTTTTCCGCAATATCTAGTAATACTTTTTGAAATTCCCTTAAATACTGACGAATTTGTTGAATTTGGCCGCGCAAATAAAGTCTTGTATCTGTTCCTACTTGGTCATTACGAGAACGAGCGGTATGTAGCTTTTTACCGACATCGCCAATAATTTCTGTAAGTCGCTTTTCTACAGCAAAATGCACATCTTCGGCATCAATACCAGGTTGAAATTTACCTTCTCGGTATTCTTGCCTAATTTGTTCTAAACCTGTAACTAATTGCTCTCCTTCTTCTGGGGAAATAATTCCTGTGTGAGCCAGCATTTGAGCATGAGCTTGAGAACCAGTGATGTCATATTCTATGAGTTCAATGTCAAAACTGATACTGGCATTAAAGCGAGCGATCGCTGGATGTAGAGCGGTTTCAAACCGCTGGCTCCAAGTTTGTTTTTTGGTCATAAATTAGAAAGGAGAGGAAATAACAAACAAAAGTCATTAGTTATTGGTTATTGGTCATTAGTCATTAGTTATTGTTAAGTTATTGTTACCCAATCACCAATCACCAATCACCAATCACCAATCAATCTAGTTAACCGTAACTGGTTAAACTCTTAAACAGATAGCCAATAATCATCCCTACCAAAGTTGCCCAAACTTGTCCGGTTTTGACAAAATTATTCCAAGCATTTTGCATCTGTGTTATCACATCCGCATCTCTGACTTTACCAACCAAAAAATAGTCTGTATAATCAGTAACAACAAAATTGATATGAAAGTCTAAATGTCCCCAGATGAGAGATAGTGAATCGTTAAGGTGTTCCATAATATCAAATTCGTAATTATACGCACTTTTTATGTAAGCATTCAGCCATCAATAATCAGTAAGCAGCCTATCACAACAAACGCAAAGATTCATTACCATCAATTGAGAAAAGTTACATTCTGTGAATTTGTTCTCATTCTTTAGTATTTTAACCTTGAAAGCTGAGGGCTGAATACTTACCTGAATACTTACGTTTTTACTTTCTTACTTTACTATGTTTCTGATGACAAGCGTAATTTCTCGGAAGTTCGCAAAATTTGTCCTGCTAACACCGCTGCACCAAAGCCATTATCAATATTAACTACACCAATACCTGCTGCACAAGAATTAAGCATTGTTAACAAAGGAGCTAAACCGCCAAAACTTGCACCATAACCGATGCTAGTAGGAACAGCAATCACTGGACAATCTGCTAAACCTGCAACTACACTTGGTAAAGCTCCTTCCATGCCCGCTACGACAATTAATACAGATGCAGAATTAAGCAAATGACGATTATTTAATAAGCGGTGAATACCTGCCACACCCACATCCCAAAGACGTTGTACCCGAAAACCATATAATTGGGCAGTAATAGCAGCCTCTTCAGCGACGGGTAAATCAGCAGTACCAGCGGAAACTATACCTATTTCTCCGGTAAAACGCGGTTGAATTTCATGGGGAATAATCGCACAAATCCTTGCTAATTCAAAGTATTGTAAACCTCTGACTTTTTTTTGCAGGATAGAATATACATCTGGTTGAATACGAGTGGCCATGACTACGGAAGTACGATGACGCATCACTTCCATAATTTGAGCAATTTGCTCAGGAGTTTTACCAGGACCCCAAATAACTTCGGGGAAACCGGTTCTTAAATGACGATGATGATCGATTTTAGCAAACTCACCGACAGATTCATAAGCTAAATCTTTGAGAGATTCAAAAGCTGTATCTGGGGAAATTGTACCATTAGCAACAGATTCTAATAGAGATTTTAAATTTTCAGGTTGACTCATTCGATTTTGGTAATTGGTAATTGGTAATTGGTAATTGGTGATAGGGAAAAATAAAATTGATTATCCAGTCACCAGTTACCTACTTTGTAATTTTAATTTCATGAATGTTCCAGAAAGGACCAGCTAAAGCAGAAAATTTAATTCCTGCAAACTTATTTCTCACTGCTACTAAAGAATAGGAATTTACCAAATAAATAAAGGGTAAATTCTCCTGTGTTATTTTTTGACTTTCAGCATAAATTTCTTTCACTTTCACTTCATCAAATTCTTGAGCGCCTTGAATATAAAGTTGATGTATTTTCACTTCCCAAGGTGCAACTTCCCAACCTTGAATTGGTTTTTGTCCTGGTTGGGGTTTTTGGTTAAACATATGTAAACCACCTTCAGGAGACCAAACATTTGCACCATCATTTGGTTCTAAACCACCTGTTAAACCTAACAAAGATGCTTCCCAATCTAAAGTATTAGAAAGTTTATCTAAAAAAGTATTCCATGCTAAAGGTGTAAAATCAACTTGAATACCAATTTTACTCAAATCTTGTTTAATTTGTGAACCCATTGCTTCGCGGATTTTATTACCTGCATTGGTAAGTAAAGCAAATCTCACACGGTTTCCTTGAGCATCTTCTAATTGATTTTGTGCATTGTATTTAAAACCAGCTTTGAGTAATAACTCCTTAGCTTTTTCAGGATTGTAATTATAAACTTTTAATCCTTGTTCTGGTGACAGATAATAAGGACTTTGCACAGAAATCGGCGAATTTTGCATTTGACCTAAACCACGAAAAGTATTGTTAATCATGGTTTGTCTATCAATTGCATAAGCTATCGCTTGGCGAAATTCCACACTATTAAACCAACGTGATTTGATAGGATCAATAAGTGGTTTACCATTTCGTTTACCTTTATTCAAATTGAAAGAAATGAAACTTGTACTTGCGGAAGGACCACCATTATAAATTTGGAAATTACCTTGTTTTTCTTGCACCTTCAGCAAAGAGAAATAATCAGGTGTCACCCCTACAGAGTCTAAACCACCAGAGCGAAATTGCAGTAAAGATGTATCTGTAGATTCAACAATTTGCCAAATAATACGCTCAATATAAGGTTGGGATTGACCTTGAGCATCTTTACGCCAATAATAGGGATTACGACGGAAAATTATCCGTTGACTGGTATCGTAACGTTCTAGTTTATAAGGTCCATTAACAATAATTTGCTCAGGTGGAGTATCCACACCCCACATAGTTAAAAACTTTGGTTTTCCATCTTTGTCTTTAGTTTTTACTGATTCTCTTAATACATGAGCAGGTAAAATAGCAGCACCAGCATTTTGTAAGAATGGTCTAAAAGGTTCGGGTACACTAAATTCTACTCTTCTATTATCAACTTTTCTTACCGTTGGTAATTTGCGATCTTTACCAATTCTCAAAATATCTCTAACATCTGTGGGTATATCTTCATTCAGATAAATGTCATTGTAGGTAAAGACGACATCATCAACGTTTAATGGTTTGCCATCTGACCATTTTAAATTATCCTTTAAAGTGAAGGTGATTTTGAGTCTATCTTCCGAAACTTCCCAGGATTCTGCTAAATTTGGTTCTAGTTCACCAGTGAGAGGATTTTGGCTAATTAGTCCTTCATAAGTATAACCAAAAATATTAGGAGATTCGGAACTGAGAGCATAGTTAAAAGTTTTGGGATCGCTGAGAATACTGGTTACTAATTGTGGTACTTGTTGACTTGCATTACTTTTGAAGTTGCTGGGATTACAACCTGTGATTGATAATGCTGTAAAGGAAAGGATAGTGATGAGTAGTAAAAAGCGTTTTGTGTGATTGAAGATATTTTTAGTAAGTGTCATAATTTCACTAATAGAAATATTATTTAAGTTGATGAACTAGAATTAAACCAGTTGAGAAAATGCTGTGTCATTGTAAAATATCTAATTCCTGCATTGCGTAAAGCTTCTTTGACTTCAGGTTGATCAAAGTCTTTAGTATTATTGCTGATAAATGCTTTATTTTCTTGAGGATGTAATTGAGCATGATCTAGGATAGATTGTAATATTAAATTATCCATAATGTCATTTCTAATTAGTAATGTTTCTGGCTGTATCAACATTGATTGACAAATATTCTTAAGGTTATTAAAATTTACATTGATGATTTTAATATGAGTATTAATAGCATTATTCAGGCGAGATTCAATGTCATTAAGTAAACCATCATTAGTAATGATAGCTTGTTGTAGACTTTGAACTAATAGGGGCGCATAATTAGAAGTTTGATCGCGAGCAATTTCTCTAATTTTTAGTTCCATATCTCTTTTAAAATTAAGTTTTTCCTGCTTTTCTAATTTATAAACTGTAATTGCTTCTATATAACAAATATGGGGTATAAATATTTTTAGATATCTAGGTGGATGATACAGCAAATTATCCGCTTGTGCATCCTGTCCTTTAGCAATAGATATTAAAAAATTAGTTTCTATATAGAGTATGGTCATTTTTATATTACTGGTACTGGTAATTAAATATAAATTATCTACTCTTATTCATAGTTTTGTGAATATGTTTCTCCATTTTTTAGCTTTGCTAATAAACCTATTTTTCCTAATTCTTCAGAGGCAGGTGGTATTTCTGATTTCCAGTGATAAGTCAAATCTCTTAACCAAGATACTATGAGGGTTTGCAAATAGAACTTAAATATTGTTTTCTCGCCAAATTCTGAATCATAATTGCTGAGAATTTTTCCTGTATTTAATGATATCTCTGGTTTGACAAATACGCCCTTAATAGATTTAAAAACCTTAATTTCTGTTAAATTTGCCAACATAGTAAATCTAGGGTTTTCCTGAGAGTTTTGTA
This sequence comes from Sphaerospermopsis sp. LEGE 08334, assembly GCF_015207205.1. Lineage (NCBI taxonomy): Bacteria > Bacillati > Cyanobacteriota > Cyanophyceae > Nostocales > Aphanizomenonaceae > Sphaerospermopsis > Sphaerospermopsis sp. LEGE 08334. Next base: position 228,195 of record NZ_JADEXH010000001.1, read on the forward strand.
AATATAGGTTACTGACTTTTGACAAATTATTTTCATTATTTTTCAGAATTTCTTGGACTGTGATATCTACTAATAATGCAATTTGCTGATTTTGATCTAAGACGATAATATCTGGAGAAGCCAGTTGAAATAAACTTTCTATTTTCTCTGGTGAATTAAATTGATTATTCCAAATACCAGAAATAAGTCTGATTTTAATTAATTCTTCCGGTTTATCTAAACTAAACATTCTTTTGTTCTCCTATTTATGAATTAATCACCAGCTACTAACAAAACTACAGCATAGGCACAAATACCTTCTTCTCTACCTGTGGGACCCAATTTTTCATTAGTTGTGGCTTTGACACCAACTTGATTAGATTCTAATTCTAAAACTGCTGCTAATTTATCTCGCATTGTAGCAATATGGGGTTTTAATTTGGGACGTTCTGCAACAACGACAGAATCAATATTTCCGATTTTCCAACCTTGATCAATAATTAACTGATTGACTTGTTTTAATAGTACAAGACTATCAGCGCCTTTCCATTGGGGATCGCTGGGGGGGAAATAATGGCCAATATCCCCTAAAGATAAAGCTCCCAGCATTGCGTCCATAATTGCGTGAGTGAGGACATCAGCATCACTGTGTCCCAACAAACCCAGTTCATGGGGAATGTGAACACCACCTAAAATTAAAGGGCGATCGCTCACCAATCTGTGAATATCGTAGCCGTTACCAATTCTGATGTTCATAGTCATTAGTCATTAGTCATTGGTTATTAGTCATTAGTCATTGGGCATTGGGCATTGGGCATTGGGTTATTA